>JBKJNE010000385.1:0-2898 GCA_046596015.1 Alphaproteobacteria bacterium | reverse complement strand
CCGCTTCTGCACGATCGAGGAACACGAATCCATATTGGCGCCGGCCGTCTGATAGGGGCGCTTGACCGACGTTTGACCGAGCGCTGAGGACTCTCCCTTCATCCTCAGCTGCCGGTCTGCATTCGACCCATTGGACTAACTCATGTAAAGTTACAATTGTGCTGCAAGTTGAGAATGGTCTTCGTGATGAGCCCTGATCTGCGAAATTCGATAATTCTTTGGGTTGGTTTAATCACTTTTTTCAGCGGTTTTTGGCTCTGCCTGAGATTCGATATTCTACCGCGCATTCCTGACGCGTGGCTTTGGCCGATGCTTGGTATTGCGGCCTTGCTGAATGGCATCGGCTTCTGCGTGGGGCTTTGGAAGCGCCGAGCATCCAACCCGGAAAACCCCAATCGACGGCAAGCACGGCAGGACTAATGGCGCCCACCGCTTTCCACTCTCAGCGGCCGGGCCGTTCACGACCATTACTCGCCGTTGCTCGTCGCTCAGGCAGACTTGATTGCAGACATTCTCCGAAGGGTTAGGCTTGGATCATGCCAGTCGCACAACCTCCATCGCCTCCTAAGGCGCCTGCCCAACTGCCTACGGATGAAGTTGCGTTCATCACGGAAACCGTTAGGCGGTTCTTTGGCGACAACGCCGTAGTGCGTAACTTTGGTCCAGACCCTTCTCGAATGGCTCTACATGTGGAAACCGATCGAGATATTGGATTGGCGGAACATGATTGCATCGGCGTCCTGATGACACGAATTGACCGCGACCAGATCAGGCTTGTGGTGACCAAGCGGGGGACGCGTGTTTACGGCGATGCAAAGATTGCTTACCGCCAAGGTATAATCCTCTGAAGTCCGACTCCCGAGGCTGAAAGACCAATAGCCGTCAGTCGCCTATCCACCAAGGTAGACTCTGGCACACGGCGATCCTCGACACACTTAATCGCACCCCGGCGGGAGTCGGCGTCTTAGGCGCCTGAGCCTTGAATAGTGCGGCCTACGCCACCGCCAGCCGGCCCAGCTTCTTCTGCTTGCGGCGCATCAGGTGCCAGGCGACGGGGAGGCTGACCTTCACCACCGGACTGGCGGTGCCGAAGCCGACGGCGCGCAGCATCATCCGCACGCCCTTCTCCACATGGGCGCGCCGGTAGAGGCCGTAGGCGCCGCTCTCATATGCGGCGGCGCATCGGTCGCGGTCGTAGGGCTCGCGGCTCACCGGGGCGATGTTGGCGGCGTAGTAGGCGTAGCCGAACTCGTCGTCGCCGACCTCGGCGATGCGCTCGCCCAGGATCTTCAGCCGCGCCATGCGGGTGATGCTGTCGCCGCGCGCCTCGTAGGCGTCGAGATGGCTGCGGAACAGCTTGTAGTGGCGCACCTCGTCGGCGGCGATGTTGCGGGCGATCTGCTTGAGTACCGGCTCGTCCACCGTGTCGTGCATGGCCGAATAGAACGAGGTTGTGCCGCTTTCGACGATGCAGCGGGCGAACAGCTCGCCCGGCCTGGAGCCGCGCGTCGACTGGTCGCTTTCCAGCGGCACCTGCCGGTAGCCGGCGCGGAACGTCGCCAGCGCCGCGTCGAGATCATAGTCCGGATCGGCCATGGTCGCCCAGCGGGCCAGCGCCCTGCCGTGCTGGACTTCCTCGTCGCCCCACAGGCCGACGGCGTCGCACAGCGTGTTGTCGCCGCGGAAGACGTTGCAGAGATAGATCACGTAGTCGGGAGCGTTGGCCTCGACCAGCGCCGCGGCCTTGATGGTCGCGAGCAGCTGCTGGTCGACCAGATCGGGGCGAAACGCGCTCCAGTCGATATCGTCGAGAGTCCAATACCGGCTCATGCCACCCCGTTTCGCTGATGCTGGCGGAATTGCGCGCTATTCTACGGCGCTGAGCAATTCGTTCAAGCTGTCATGCAACGCCTGGGCGCGCGCGCGTTCGGCATCGGTCTTGGCGAGGGAGATGTCCTCGGCGGCATCGCGCACTTCCTGGGCCAGCGCGGCACGGTCCAGTTTGGCGAGATTGGTGGCCTGCTCGGCCAGCAGGGTCACCCGGTCACCGGTCACGTCGACGAAGCCGCCGCGCACGAAGATGCGGGTGCTGGGCGCACCGCCCCAGGTCGCGTACACGTCGACGACGGCCGGGCGCAACGTGGAGATGAGCGGCATGTGGCCGGCCATCACCGTCATGTCGCCTTCAGTGCCGGGCACCATCACCGCCTCGACCTCCGCCGACATCAGCAGGCGGTCGGGGGAGACGAGTTCGAACGAAAGTGTGTCTGCCATGCTGGTGCTCTCCGGCGGCTGCTATCAGGCCGCTTCGGCCGCCATGCGTTCGGCCTTGGCGACCGCTTCCTCGATGGCGCCGACCATGTAGAAGGCGGCTTCGGGAAGATGATCGTACTCGCCGGCGACCAGCGCCTTGAAGCCCTTGATGGTGTCTTCGATGGCCACCAGCTTGCCGGGAGAACCGGTGAAGATTTCGGCGACGTGGAACGGCTGGCTGAGGAAGCGCTGGATCTTGCGGGCGCGGGTCACGGTCAGCTTGTCGTCTTCCGACAGCTCGTCCATGCCCAGGATGGCGATGATGTCCTGCAGGTTCTTGTAGCGCTGCAGGGTTTCCTGCACGCGGCGGGCGACCTGGTAGTGCTCGTCGCCGACGACGCGCGGGTCGAGGATGCGCGAGGTTGAGTCGAGCGGATCCACGGCCGGATAGATGCCCAGCTCGGCGATCGAGCGCGACAGCACGGTGGTCGCGTCGAGATGGGCGAACGAGGCGGCCGGCGCGGGATCGGTCAGATCGTCGGCGGGAACGTAAATGGCCTGCACCGAGGTGATCGAGCCCTTGTCGGTGGTGGTGATGCGCTCCTGCATGGAGCCCATGTCGGTGGCCAGCGTCGGCTGATAACC
>JBKJNE010000372.1:0-2671 GCA_046596015.1 Alphaproteobacteria bacterium | reverse complement strand
CGGCGCCGAGGGCATCGGCCTGTGCCGCACCGAGCACATGTTCTTCGAGGCCGACCGAATCATGGCGGTGCGGGAGATGATCCTGTCCGAGACCGAGGCCGAACGGCGCGCCGCGCTGGCCAAGCTGCTGCCGGTGCAGCGCCAGGATTTCATCGAGCTGTTCCACATCATGAAGGGCCTGCCCGTCACCATCCGGCTGCTCGATCCGCCGTTGCACGAGTTCCTGCCTCAGACCGACGAGGAACTGAAGGAGATCGCGGAGCAGGCCGGCGTTTCGCTCGCCACCATGCGCAAGCGCGCCAACGAACTGCATGAGACCAATCCCATGCTGGGCCACCGAGGCTGCCGGCTGGGTATCTCGTACCCGGAGATCTACGAGATGCAGGCCCGCGCCATCTTCGAGGCGGCGCAGGAGGTGCATCGCCAGACCGGCGACACGGTCGTGCCTGAGATCATGATTCCGCTGGTCGGCTCCAAGCGCGAACTGGATATCCTGAAGGGCAGGGTCGACGGCATCGCCAGGGAGCTGGGCTTCAAGGCCGACGGGTATGTCGTCGGCACCATGATCGAACTGCCACGTGCAGCGTTGCTGGCGGACCAGATCGCCCAGACAGCGGCGTTCTTCAGCTTCGGCACCAACGATCTGACCCAGACGACCTATGGCCTCAGCCGCGACGACTCGGCCAGCTTCCTCGATGACTATCTGCGCAACGGCATCTACGAGAGGGATCCGTTCGTCACCCTCGACCGGGAGGGCGTCGGCCAGCTCATCCGCATGGCCGCCGAGAAGGGCCGCGCCGTCCGCCCCACCATCAAGCTCGGCATCTGCGGCGAACATGGCGGCGATCCGGCCTCCATCGCGTTCTGCGAGGAAGTGGGCCTGGACTACGTGTCGTGCTCGCCCTACCGGGTGCCGATCGCCCGGCTGGCGGCGGCGCAGGCGACGCTCAACAACGCGCCCGCCAAGGACTGAGGATTGGCCGCGCGGGTCCCCGACTTCCAGACCCTGACGACCGGCGCCAAGCCGGCCATGGCGGCGGCGCTCGCCGCCATCGAGCGCGATCCCAACGACCCGGACGTCGTCGCCCTGTTGGACAGGGCGTGGGCGGCGCCGAAGGCTCACGTCATCGGCCTGACCGGTCCGCCCGGCGTCGGCAAGTCCACGCTCACCGGCGCGCTGATCCGCGCCTGGCGCGGCGAGGGCAGGACGGTGGGCGTGATCGCCGTCGATCCGTCGTCGAAGCGCACCGGCGGCGCGCTGCTGGGCGACCGCACGCGGCTGGCTACCGACGCCGAGGACGCGGGCATCTTCGTCCGCTCCATGGCCGCCCGCGACCGGCTGGGCGGCCTCGCGTCGCTGACCTTCGCCGCCATGGTGCTGATGCGCGCGGTCTACGACATCGTGCTGGTGGAAACCGTGGGCGTGGGTCAGTCGGAAACCGACGTGGTCACCGTCGCCGACACGGTGGTGTTCTGCATCCAGCCCGGCTCCGGCGACAGCCTGCAGTTCATGAAGGCGGGCATCATGGAGGTGCCGCACGTCATCGTCGTCACCAAGGCCGACATGAGCCAGGCGGCGATCCGCGCCCGCGCCGACGTGAAGGGCGCGCTCAGCCTGGGCAGCGCGGGCGACGGCTGGGACGTGCCGGTGCTGCTCGCCTCGGCGTCGTCGGGCGCGGGCATGGACACGCTGCTGGCCGCGCTGGCGGACCGCCGGTCATGGCTGGGCGAGGGCGGCCGGCTCGCCGACTCGCGCCGAACCCGGGACCGTCACTGGCTGGAAGAGACGCTGCGCGACCGCTTCGGCCGGGAGGGGCTGAAACGCCTGGGGAAGGCTATCGACGACGGCGACGGGTCACCCTTCGAGCGCGAAGCCCTCTTGGGGAAACAGCTTCTAAATCAGTAGTCTGGATCATCCTGCATTCAGGTTACCTGAATGCAAAAAGGATGATCCATTCCCAAGTGCTAGAGCAGCTTTCTGCGTTCAAGTGAACGCAGGCTGCTCTAGTAGGATATGCTCATCAGGATGATGGCGCCGACCACGCCGATGGCGAGGACGATCCACAACCACTTTTCCTTGCTCTGCTGCTGCTCTTTGCGTCTGCGCGATGTCATGCTCTGGGCCGCCTGTACCGGTTCAACACTCAGGACGTTACCGTGACACGCCAACTGTAACCGGTTGCGGCGGCGGACCCAAGAGGGAGGCGCGCACCAGCGCCTCGACGCGGGCGAGGGCGTCCTTTGTCCCGGCCTCGTCGTAGATCGCCTGCGCGCCAGGATCGGGCGCTGCACGGGCCGAGGGCATAACGCACCGACGCGGCTGTCGCCTTGAGATTCGAGGCGCGCTCGACGAATACGTTGGGTGCGGTCTCGGAAAAGAAGCAGCGCACCGGCAGATTGAAGAGGATGGTAATGGCGCGGTACATGTCGTGATCGGCAGTTGCAGATTGTCGCGAACATTAAAACCATCGTCATTCCCGCGCACGCGGGAACCCAGATGGGACAAGGGCGCAAGCCGTCATGAAAGCCTCGGCCGTACGAAGAACTGGATCCCCGCGTTCGCGCTAAGGGATTCACACATTTCCGAGGCTCCATCCTATTGCGATGGCGTGGAAGGCTTTGAGGCCATTGCCGAAGGTGATGGGCCCGGGTGGCTTGGAAGATTTGTATC
>JBKJNE010000314.1:0-3185 GCA_046596015.1 Alphaproteobacteria bacterium | reverse complement strand
GGGCGCCGAGGTGATCCGCATGATGCAGACCATCATCGGCGAGGACAATTTCCGCAAGGGCATGGACCTGTATGTGACGCGCAACGACGGCATCGCCGCCACGGTGGAGGACTTCGTCGCCGCCATGCAGGATGCGTCGGGCGTCGACCTCACCCAGTTCAAGCGCTGGTACGGCCAGGCGGGCACGCCGCATCTGGACGTGCGCGGCACCTGGGACGAGGGCGCGCAGACCTACACACTCAATGTCAGGCAGTCGTCCAAGCCGACGCCGGGCCAGCCCGACAAGCAGCCGCTGCACATCCCGCTGGCCATGGGCCTGCTGGGCGAGGGCGGTCAGGCGCTGCCGCTGACGCTGGACGGCGAGAACGACGGGCCGCTGAGCCGCGTGCTCGACGTGAGGGAACCGGAGCAGAGCTTCACCTTCACCGGCCTCAGCGAGCGGCCGGTGCCGTCGCTGCTGCGCGGCTTCTCGGCGCCGGTCACCGTGGATGCCGGCTACAGCCGCGAGGACCTGGCGTTCCTGCTGCGCAGCGACCCGGATTCCTTCGCCCGCTGGGAAGCCGGCCAGACGCTCGCCACCGGGCTGATGCTCGATCTCGTCGCCGCCTGGCGGCGCGGCGAGACGCTGTCGCTCGATCCCACCTTCCTGGCGGCGTTCGAGAGCGTGCTGACCAGCACCAGCCTGGACCCGGCGCTGGTCGCGCTCACCATCACGCTGCCCAGCCAGTCCTATCTGGCGCAGCAGATGGCCGAGATCGACGTGGAGGCCATCGAGCATGTGCACCGCTTCGTGCGCGGCGCGCTGTCGCGGCGGCTGCGGGACGAGTTCCGCGCCATCCACGCGCGACTCGCCGACCGCGGTGCCTACGTGTTCGAGACCGCCGCCGTGGGCCGCCGCAGCCTGAAGAACGTGGCGCTGTCCTACCTGATGGCGGATCCGACCCCGGAAACCGTCGCGCTGTGCCGCGACGAGTTCTTCCGCGCCGACAACATGACCGACTCGCTGGCGGCGCTGACCGTGCTCGCCGGCACGGACACGCCGGCGCGGCAGGAAGCGATCGACGCCTTCTACGGGAAGTGGGCGGCGAACCCGCTGGTGATCGACAAGTGGCTGTCGGTCCAGGCCATGTCCGACCTTCCGGATACGCTGGAACGGGTGAAGACGCTGATGGCCCACGAATCGTTTTCGCTGCGCAACCCCAACCGGGTGCGCGCGCTGGTCGGCGCCTTCACCCAGTCCAACCAGCCGCGCTTTCACGACGTCGAGGGCGACGGCTACCGGCTGCTGGCCGACGTGGTGCTGGAGCTGAACGCGATCAATCCGGGCATCGCCGCCCGCATGACCGGCGGCTTCAACCAGTGGCGCCGCTTCGACGAAAAGCGCCGCGCCCTGATGCGCGCCGAACTGGAGCGCATCCTCGCAGAGCCCGGCCTGTCGAAGGACGTCTACGAGATCGCCTCGAAGAGCGTGGCGGGGGCGTAGACTCCACGCAGCGACCGGACTTCCGGGCCGGGCCAGGCGTCCGCCTGTCAGATGTCTATTGACTTCATTCAAACATGTTTGAAATATATCGGACGTAAGCCGGCTCACACTTCGGGGAGGAAGTTTCGTGACCAGTTTCGGCCTCAGGTTCGATTTGCGCCGCCATCCGCAGGGCGTGGACCATCAGCCGCTGTACAAGGCCTGCATCGAGCAGTGCGCGTGGGCCGACCGGCTTGGCTTCACCACCATCATGATCTCCGAGCACCACATCGCGGCGAGCGGCTACATGCCGTCGCCGATCGTGCTCGGCGGCGCCATCGCGGCGCGCACCGGCCGGGCGCGCATCCGCATTTCGTCGCTGGTGGCGCCGCTGCACAATCCGCTGCGCCTCGCCGAGGATTTGGCGACGCTCGACCTCATCTCGGGCGGCAGGCTGGAGCCGGTGTTCAGCGGCGGCTATGTGGGCGACGAGTTCGAGGCCATCGGTACCTCGCTCGCCGCGCGCAAGGATTTCATGGAAGACCTGCCGCCGTTCCTGCGCGCGGCCTGGGCTGGAGAGGAGGTTTCCTGGCGCGACGGGCCTACGTTCAGGCTCACTACCTTGCCGGTGCAGCAGCCCTTCGTGCCGATCTGGATGGGCGGCGCCTCCAAGGCCGCCGCACGCCGGGCTGCGCGGCATGCC
The DNA here is from genome assembly GCA_046596015.1 of Alphaproteobacteria bacterium. Taxonomy (GTDB): domain Bacteria; phylum Pseudomonadota; class Alphaproteobacteria; order SMXS01; family SMXS01; genus RI-34. The sequence goes on along the minus strand of JBKJNE010000314.1, from coordinate 1,020 downwards.
GACCAGTTCCAGCCGGCGCACAAGGCGCTGTGGGAAACCTATGAGGAAGAGCTGGCCGCGCTGGGCAAGCCGGTCCCGAAGCGGCTGCCGCCCGGCGACATGTTCTGGGTCGCCGAGGATCCGGACGCGTTCTGGGCGAAGTTCGCGCGGCACGCCATGCTGGAGAACGACGAATATGGAGGCTGGTATCAGAAGTGGAACGCCTGGAACGGCTACGTCGTCGAGCCTGACGCCGACGCGCTGCGCGCCACCGGCCGCTATCCGGTGGTGACGCCCGAGGAAGCGGTGCGGCGTGCGCGGGCGCTGGGGCCGGACGGCTTCGTGATGCTCCAGTGCATGTCCGGCGGGCTCGACCCCGACGTGCAGTGGGAAAGCCTGGAACTGGTCGAGAAAAAGGTGCTGCCGGCGCTGCGCGCACCCGCTCTCGCCACCGCATAGGGGATAGAAGATGGACACCGCGACCGCCGATCTGCTGCGCAAGGAAATCGAGCGGGAACGGGCGCGCAACGCGCCGCCCGCCGACTTTCCGGACCTGCCGCCGATTCCCCGGGCGCGCTACACCGACCCGGCGTTCCACGAGCTGGAGCGGACCTACATCTTCGACAGGTCGTGGCTTTACGCCGGCTCGGGCTGGGAGCTGCCGGAGGCGGGCGACTACAAGTCGTTCGACAATTTCGGCCGCGCGCCGATCCTGCTGCTGCGCGGCAAGGACATGAAGGTGCGCGCCTTCTACAACACCTGCCAGCACCGCGGCGCGACCATCACCCGCGAGCCCTGCGGCAAGGCGGGCAGCCGGCTGAAGTGCCAGTTCCACAGCTGGACCTACGACCTTGAAGGCAAGCTGGTCGGCATTCCCGGTCCCTGGGACTTTTCCCCCGACATGGACCGCGGCAAGCACAACCTGAAGCCGGTGCGCTGCGAAATGTGGGGCGACCACATCTTCATCAATTTCGACAACGACGCCCCCGGCCTGCTGGACTGGCTGGGCCCTGTCGCCACGGATTTCGAGTGGGCGTCCCG
>JBKJNE010000074.1:0-2933 GCA_046596015.1 Alphaproteobacteria bacterium | reverse complement strand
CCACCATCCTCGGCATGCGCCCGCTGCGCGAGGCCGACTACGAATTCGTCCCATACGGCAGCGGCCAGCCGATCCCGGACATGATGGAGTCGTTCCTGATCCAGGATCTGGGCGTTGCGGTGGGCCAGCAGAACGGTTTCCACTCGCGCGGCTACACCGACGCCTTCCTCAGCGGCCAGGAAAGCCGGGTGCGGCGCTTCCATGAGGTGCTGAACGACTACATCGCGGGCCGCCGTTAATCTTTTCCGCGGGAGGATACCATGGCATTCGACGGACCCGCCGAGGACCGGCTGGCGATCGGCGAGCTCGTTGCTGCCTATGGCGACGCGGTCACCCGCAACAGCGCCGAGGATTGGGGCGCGCTGTGGGCCGAGGACTCGGTCTGGGCGATGCCCGACTTTCCCGGCTGGGAGCTGATCAGGGGCAAGCCCACCATCGTCTCGACCTGGATCGACGCGATGAAGAACTATCCCCTGAACATCAACATCCAGACCCTGGGCGCGGTGACCGTGGCCGGCGACACGGCCTTGGGCCGCGCCTACACGTCCGAGCTGGTGACCGACGCGTCCGGCGCCACCTACCGCGTGACCGGGCGCTATGACGACCAGTACGTGAAGCAGAACGGCCGGTGGCTGTTCAAGAGCCGCATGTTCAAGGTTCTGCATTCCGGCTGAGCAAAGGGAGACCTCCATGCCGTTCACCGGGCCTTTCGAGGACCGCCTCGCCATCCGCGAGCTGATCGAGTCCTATGGCGACGCCGTCACGCAGCGCGACGTGAACGCCTGGGCCGCCTGCTGGGCCGAGGACGGCCGCTGGTGCCTCCCCGACCTGCCCGGCTGGGAGAAGATCGACGGCAAGCAGACCATCGTCGCCGAATGGCTGAAGATGATGGAGGCGTTCCACGGCCCCGAGGACAGGGCCGATGCGTGCATCTTCATCTCGACGCCGGGCGCCATCAACGTCACCAACGACACCGCGACCGGCCGCACCTACACCACCGAAAGCTATACGGACTCGACCGGCGTCAGCCGCCGCATCCTCAGCGAGTACCAGGACAAGTTCGTCAAGCGGCACGACCAGTGGCTATTCGCCGAACGACGCTGGAAGATGCTCCCCATCGAGGACGCCGCCGCCCTCAGCGCGGATGCCGGCAGCCGGTAATCCGCGCGGCGATAGCGCCTCTTCGGGCACTCTGCTACCTTGACCGGGTTACGGCGCGCATCGCGCCTGTGCGAGGGGAGATGTGCGTCATGGGTGTCATGGAAATTCTCTGGACCATCGTCATCGGCTTCATCGTCGGCGTGATCGCCAAGTTCATCACGCCGGGGAGCAACGAGCCGAAGGGCTTCATCCTGACGACGGTACTGGGCATCGCCGGCGCCTTCCTGGCGACCTATGCGGGCCGCTATATGGGCTGGTACGCAGCCGGGGAGACGGCGGGCTTCATCGGCGCGCTGGTTGGTGCCGTGATCCTCTGCGTCCTCTGGGCGATCGTCGCCGGCCGGAAAGCCTGAGGCGGCCCCGTGCTGGCGCGCCTCGTCGCCAGCCTGATCCTGCTGCTCACCGTCCATGGTGGCGCGTGGGCGCAAGGCCAGGTCCGCATGGATCCCCGGCTGTCGACGCTGCTGGCGAAGGCCATGGCCCAGAGCGGCGTGATCGTCACCCTGGCCGGCAGCGACAGCCCCTACGCCGCCAACATCTCCGCCGTGAACGGCAAGAACGTCTGCTCGAAGGCGGCCGAACCGGACGTGCGCCGGTTCCAGGATGCCGCGGACCGGCAGCCGGGCATCTCCATGAATTTCAGCTACTTCCAGATGAGTTCGACCCAACCGAACGGGCAGCGGAAAGTGGCCGAGGGCGACGTGCTGCGGGCGCAGAACCCGGGCCAGTTCACTCAGTGCCACAATCTCGCCATCGAGATTTACCCCAACTGATCAGTACAGCGGCCTGACCATGAATAGGCAGGGGTTGTCCGCGCCCCACAAGTCCGGGAACAGTTCCAGCGGTGCGAAACCGACCGCCTCGTAGAACGCGCGCGTGTCTGCGTAGTGCGGGTCCGGGTGGATCGGCGCGAGGGTTTTCACGGTCAGGAATTGAGAGCCTCTTCGAACCGCCCAGCGGACCGCGCCGTCCATCAGCGCCGTGCCCACGCCCCTGCGATGAAACCTGCGGTAGACGCCCATGACATGAATTTCGGCCGCTGCCCTGGTCTGGACCACGAGCGACGCGAAACCAGCCATGACACCGTCCACCCGGCAGCCGACCATGGGAGACACCGCGGATTTCGACGCATAGGCAATCTTGGCTTCGAGAATGCCGAACCATTCTGGCAGATCGTCCAGCACGGACCGGCAGAGCGCGGCCTTGCCGGTCTTGACTTCGCCGACCTCGATCACGGCCCGGTCTTTTTCAGCACGCAGGTCACCACCGTCCAGGGCAGGCCGGCGGTTTCCTCCTCGGTGATGCGGGCGTCGGTGAAGCCGCAGGGCTGGTAGCCCTGCTTGTTGAACTTCAGGGTGCGGATGTACTTGCTCTCGAGCCGTGCGATGTCGACGTCGGTCGAAACCAGCGTGCTCAGGATCGAGACCTGCGCGCCGGCCGGCACCGAGCGCAGCCGCCAGCGCACCGCGTTGCCGTAGCCCAGCACGTTCGAGCGTCCGCCGAGGAAGTTTCCCGACCAGCTGGTGCGCCGGACCGACGTGTCCTCGACCTCGGCGAACAGATTGCCGCCTGCGCCCGAGTCTTCAGCGAGGGTGCTGCCGTTACCCTCGACCCGAACGAAATTCGCGCCATCCCCGCCAGGTCCCGAGACGATAGTGAAGGTGTCCGGCGCGCCGTCGACGGCGGTGTAAGTGGCAATGAGCCGGTGCTCCCGTCCGTCGAGCGGGATGCGCAGTACACCCTTTGCCCTGGTGCGGACACCGCCCTCATCG
>JBKJNE010000448.1:0-2548 GCA_046596015.1 Alphaproteobacteria bacterium | reverse complement strand
GCATCCCGCGTGGTTCAACGCGGGATGCTGTTCACGAAGCGACAGGCGTAGCCCGACCAGCCGGGGACAGATGGGACAGTCCCTGGACGGGCCGGCGGCTACGCCTGTCGGCATGTGACTGTGTCCGAGCGAATGCTCAGACGCGCACGCCCTCGTCCTCGGTCGCCGGGGCCGCGGCATGCTCGCGGGCGGCGCGGTTGGCCTGCGACTGGGCGCGGGCGGCCGGATCGCGGGCGATCACCGGCGCCAGGTCGGCCAGCTCGATGAAGCTGTCGGCCTGACGGCGAAGCTCGTCCGCCACCATGGCCGGCTGGGTCTGCAGCGAGCTGACGACCGAGACGCGCTTGCCGCGCCGCTGCACCGCCTCGATCAGGCGGCGGAAGTCGCCGTCGCCGGAGAACAGGACGATGTGGTCGAGATGGTCGGACAGGCTCATGATGTCCACCGCGATCTCGATGTCCATGTTGCCTTTGATCTTACGGCGGCCGGAGGAATCGATGTATTCCTTCGCCGGCTTGGTGACGACGGTGAAGCCGTTGTAGTCGAGCCAGTCGACCAGCGGCCGCAGCGGCGAGAAGTCCTGGTCCTCCAGGATCGCCGTGTAGTAGAGCGCCCGGACAAGGTGACCCTTGCTCGAGAACTCGTTGAGCAATGCCCGGTAGTCGATGTCGAAGCCCAGCGTCCGCGCCGCGGCGAACAGGTTCGAACCATCGATGAAAAGGGCAATACGCTCGCTTGGATAGAAGATCATGATAAATGCCTCTCCTGGAAAATAGGGTCTTTTTGGCTGATGCGCGATACGCGTCGAAAAGTCCGAGATGACTTCCCTCGCAAAAATATGCGCGCCCAGCGAGCTTTGGAAGTGTAATTTTGACAGTCCGGTCGGAGTCTCAAGCGATTGTGACATGTAAGCCCCCCGCCATCTATATAGCCCTCGGCGCCAATCTCCCTTCGGCCCATGGTGCGCCCGCGGACACGCTTCAGGCTGCCCTGGCGGCCATCGAGGCCGCCGGAGTCGCCATCGTGGCCCGGTCGCGCTGGTACGCCACCGCGCCGGTGCCGCGCTCGGACCAGCCCGATTACGTCAACGGCGTGGCCCGTGTGTGTACCCAACTCGGGCCGGCCGACTTGCTGGCGCTGCTCCACCGGATCGAGGATGGGTTCGGCCGGGTGCGCGTGAAGCGCAACGAGGCCCGGGTGATCGATCTCGACCTCGTCGACTATCGCGGCATGGTGACGGGGCCGGACAGCCAGGGGCCGGTGTTGCCCCATCCGCGCGCCCATCTACGCGGCTTCGTGCTGTTGCCGCTGCGCGACGTGGCGCCCGATTGGCGTCACCCCGTTAGCGGCAGAACCATCGACGCACTCATAGGTGACCTGTCCGATCTGAATGACGTCAGGCGGCTGTAAATGTTGCTTTTGGGGCATTATGTCCCTATGTAACGGTCCTTCGTCCCGGCAAGCGTTTCCAGGAGTGGCTTGATGGCCCGCGTTACCGTTGAAGATTGCGTCCAGAAAGTTCCCAGCCGCTTCGAGCTCGTGCTGCTCGCGGCCCAGCGCGCCCGTGAGATTTCCTCCGGCGCGCCGCTGACCATCGAGCGTGACAACGACAAGGATCCCGTCGTCGCCCTACGTGAAATCGCTGACGGCACCATCACCCCGGACGAGCTTCGCGAGGCCCGCATCCGCACCATGCAGCGCTACGTCGAACGCGACGAGCCCGAGGAAGACGAACTGAGCCTGGAATTCGCCGGCCGCCAGCTTTCGGCCGTGCACGAGGAACTGACTGCCGACAACCTCCAGAAGGTGTTCTCCGACATCGTCGGCGACGAGGTTGAGCAGGAGATGAACATCGACGGCGCTGACGGCCTGGATGCTGACGGAGACGAAGACCTCTAATATCCGGCATATCGCTGACCGGACACCGCTGAAAGCAACGGCATGATCCGGCAGTACGAGCTTGTCGAGCGCGTTCGCGCCTACGATCCCAATGTGGACGAAAAACTGCTGGACCGCGCCTATGTGTTCTCCATGAGGGCGCACGGCGCGCAGAAGCGCGCGTCCGGCGATCCCTATTTCCTGCATCCCCTCGAAGTCGCCGGCATCCTGACCGACATGCGGCTCGACGACGCCACCATCGTCACCGGGCTGCTGCACGACACGCTGGAGGACACGGTCGCCACCTATGACGAGGTGGAAGCCCTGTTCGGCAACGAAGTGGCGCAACTCGTCGACGGTGTCACCAAGCTGTCGAAGCTGGAGCTGTCGTCCGAGGACGCCAAGCAGGCCGAGAACTTCCGCAAGTTCGTGCTGGCGATGTCCAAGGACATCCGCGTGCTGCTGGTCAAGCTGGCGGACCGGCTGCACAACATGCGCACGCTCCACTTCATCAAGAACGCCGACAAGCGCCGCCGCATCGCGCTGGAGACCGTCGAGATCTACGCGCCGCTCGCCGAACGCATCGGCATGCAGGCGATGAAGACCGAGCTCGAGGACCTGGCGTTCCTCTACCTCAACCCGGACGCGCGACGATGGACTCGCGCGCGTC
>JBKJNE010000105.1:0-11316 GCA_046596015.1 Alphaproteobacteria bacterium | reverse complement strand
CCCGAGGATTTCTCCGGCAGCGTCCAACTCGAGGGCAGCACGCGCGGCTACAAGCAGGCGCTGATCTCGCTGGGCGGCACCACCGGCGCGCACGGGCTGCGCGCCGACATCAACCTGGCCCACGACAGCGGCTGGCGCGACCAGACCCAGGCCGACCACCAGATGGGCACCCTGACCTGGAACGTCGACAATGGCGGCAAGCTGACGGCGCGCAACACGCTGATCCTGACGCGGGTGAACCAGGATTCGCCGGGCTCGAACCTGAACCGCACCGAATACAGGAACACGCCCAAGATCAACCTGTCGCCCATCGACTTCCGGCTGGTCGAGGGCGTGCGGTTCTACAGCCAGATCGACTACGACCTGGGCGACGGCCTGCTGAGCGTGAACCCCTATGTGCGCTATGGCCGGACCAAGCTGATGCCGTTTTTCCAGCTGGCCTTCGACCCGGCCTATTTCGACGAGAACGCCACGTCGCTGGGCGCCCAGCTCAAATACCGCCACGATTTCTCGGACACCGTCCGGCTGATCGTCGGCAGCGACGCGGACTACACCACGGGCAGCCGGATCGACACCCAGATCCGGCCAGTGCGGAACGGCCGGTTCTACGTCAGCTATTCCGACCTTGGCACCATCTACGATTTCAAGGTGAAGGCGCTGACCCTGTCGCCCTATGTCCACGGCGAATGGCAGATCACCGACCGCCTGCGCGCCACCGCCGGCGTGCGCTACGACTACACCCACTACGACTACGCCAACAACCTATCGACCGTGGTCAACCCGCGCGCGCCGCACAACCGGCCGCCCAGCCAGAGCTTCCACTACAATAATTTCACGCCGAAGGCCGGCGTCACCTACGACATCACCGAGGGGTTGAACGCCTTCTTCTCGTACCGCCAGGCGTTCCGGGTGCCGACCACGACCCAGCTGTTCCGGCCGGGCACCTCGTCGCGCTCGACCGACCTGAAGCCGGTGAAGGCCGAGAGCTTCGAGCTGGGCATGCGCGGCGGCTGGGAGCGCGTCAGCTTCGACCTGGCGGTCTACACCATGCAGATCAAGGACGACATCCTGGTGTTCACCAACAACGCCACGGGCGTCCGCGATATCCAGAACGCGGGCGACACGCGGCACAAGGGCGTCGAGCTCGGCGTCAGCGTCGATATCACCGACACGCTGAGCGCCTCGGTGTCCTATGCCCGTACCGACAACCATTTCATCGAATGGTTCCCGGTGGCGACCGCCGACCTGTCGGGCAACAAGATCAACCGGTCGCCCAGGGATGTGGGCAATGCCCGCGTGGTCTGGCGCCCGTCTTTCCTCAACGGCGGCCGGTTCGAGGTGTCGTGGGAACACGCCGGCAAGTACTTCATGGACGACGGCAACACCCAGGTCTACGAAGGCCACGACCTGATGCATCTGGCCGCCAACATGTTCGTGATCAAGAACGTCGAGCTGTTCGTGCGCCTGCACAACGTGACCAACGAACGCTACGCCACCAACAGCCGCTACACCGCCTTCGGCGGCCAGGAATTGAAGCCCGGCTTGCCGAGGACTTTGTTCGGCGGCGTGGGGTTCAGCTTCTAAGCGTCTGAGGGGCGATGTCGATGAAAAGCGCCTTCTCCTGAGCTGCGGCACAGGCTATTTCTATAACCCGATCCAAATTTGGGGAGGACAGGATGGGACGTTGCGACGGGAAGGTCATCTACATCACCGGCGGCTCCTCGGGCATCGGCAAGGAGTCTGCGGCGTGGCTGGTGCGCGAGGGCGCGAGGGTCGCGCTGGCCGACATCAACGAGGCCGCGGGCAAGGAAGCCGCCGCGCCGTTCGGCGACAAGGCCATCTTCCTCAAGCATGACGTCACCAGGGAGGCCGACTGGGCCGCCAACCTGGAAGCCGCGCGCAGCCATTTCGGCCGACTCGACATCGTGGTGAACTGCGCCGGCGTGGTGGTCACCGGCAACCCGGTCGACATGCCGCTGGAGGACTGGAACCGGGTGTTCCGCATCAACGTGGACGGCAGCTTCCTTGCCGGAAAATACTCTATCCCGCTGCTCGCCAGGGACGGCGGTGGCCAGCTCATCCAGTTCTGCTCCATCGCGTCGTATTCCGCCTCGCCCGGCCTCGTCGGCTATTGCGGGTCGAAGGCGGCGGTGCGCTCGCTGATGCGCTCGCAGGCCAAGTACTGCAAGGAGGCGGGCAACGGCGTCCGCGTGAACGGCATCTTCCCGGGTCCGATCCTGACGCCGATGACCAACAACGTGCTCGACGGCGCCATGGGCCAGGGCGCCCACACCCAGTTCAAACCGGGCCAGGTCAGCCCGTTCGGCGTGCTGGGCGCCGCCGAGGACATCGCCGCCGGCGTCCTGTTTTTGTGCTCTGACGAGTCCCGCTACGCCAATGGCACCGAACTGGTGCTGGACGGCGGCACGACCCTCTAACGCTACACCAAGGCTAAAGCGCGGCGGCCATGATCACCCTCGCCTCGACGTCGAGGCCCATCGCCGCTTCGTTGCGCCGCACCAGCCGCAGCGGCGGTGTCCATTCGCCTTCGGGAACGACGGTGAAGCCGAGCTTCTCATAGAACGGCCGGTTCCACGGCAGACGGGAGAAGGTGGACAGGGTCATGCGCTGGTAGGCGCGCTGGCGCAGTTCCGTCATGACGGCCTGGAGCAGGGCGGTTCCGATCCCTTTGCGGCCCGCCGAGCTGCGCACGGATATCTCTTCCAGATGGGCCACCCCCTGGTGATCCAGTACCTGCGCCATGCCGAGCAATTCGCCGTCGGGTCCGCAGCCAACCCACAGCAGGCCGGCGGCGATGGCGTCGCCCAGTTCGGCGGCGTCCTTGGGCGGATTGTCGGCCACGTCGTCCATGCCGACGGTCCGGAACAGCGCGCCGGCGTCGACCTGAAGCTGCTGGAGCAGCGGGATGTCGTCCAGCCGCGCCTTCCTGATACGGAGTTCCGTCACCGCTCTCCCCTTTGCCGGCTTCCCGGCCTATCCTGTCGCACAACAAGAAACCCAGCCTGGGGAGGATGCCAGTGGAAACCGCGTTGTTCGATGGCCTTTCGGCCGGGCTGGAGCCTCTGTGCGACGTGTGCATCGACCTGGCGCCGAACACGGTCGGGCTGACCACCAATGGCCCGTTCGCGACGCGCTCCGTGTTCCATATCGGCGGCGGGCGATTCGACGGCCCGCGCCTCCGGGGCACGGTGCATTCCGGGAGCGACTATCCCGTGACCGCGCGCAACGACACGACAACCGTGGCGCTCGACGTGCGGTCGGTGTGGCAGGCGGAAAACGGCGACCTTATCTACGTGTATTACTTCGGCCGGCTGGTGACGCCGCCACACCTGAAACAGGTGCTGTTCGACCCGGCGCGCAACCATGCCGTGGACCCGAAGGACTACTACTGGCGGGTCGCCCCGGTCTTCGAGACCGCGTCACGGGAGTATGGCTGGCTGAACAATCTGGTGGCCGTCGGCGCCGGACGCTATACCGAAGCCGGGCTCGCCTACAGGATGTATGCCGTAACCTGAAACCGAGGATGATGACCAAAGCACCGCCAAGATTCCTTCCCGTCCTCGCGATCCTCGGCGAGGTGTTTCACCTCCATTGGCGGCATGTGCTGATGCTGTTCGCCATGACCGCGGCCTACGCACCGCCGCTGATCTTCGGCCTCAGCCCGGCGATGATCGAGATTTCGAAGATCCCGCCCGAACGCATGCAGGAAATCGACGGCGCGCTGCGCGGCAGTTTCATGGCCAGCATCGTCGCGGTGATCATCCTCAGCGCGGCGATCTTCGTGCTGTGGGTACGCGTGACGCTGATCGGGGCGCGCGCCGCGCTGCTGGGCGATCCGGCGAGATGGCCGATCCGCATCCTCCGCGTCATCGGCCTGTTCGCGGTCGCCGGCCTGGGCGGCGTCATCGCCCTGTTGCCGCTCGGCCTGTTCACGCAGCTGCTGGCGACGCTGGCGATCTCGTTCCTGTTCGCGCTGCTGTCCCGTCGGCTGGTGGTCGCCTGCATGGACATCGCCAAGGGACAGGGAAAGACCGCGGTCACCATGGAGGATCATTTCCGCTTCGCCGCGCTGCTCGCCGCCGCGAGCTTCCTGTTGCTGCTGGTCCAGACGGTGGTATCCGGCGGACTCGCGGTGGTCGGCGCGACGCTGACGGCGAAGGTGGCGGCGGGGCTTTTCTCGGTGCTCGCGATCACGGTGATGGCATCGCTCCACGCCATCGTCTACCGGCTGCGGACTGTGCCACCCAAGGTTCCTTAGGGTGCGCGCGGCGCGGGCGCGGACGTCTCGTGGTCGGCATCCTGATCCCTTGGCTTCTGCTCGGAGTCGCGCCGCCCCTGCATCCATGACGCGTTGTCGTCCGAAACCAGCGCCTCGACATTCTCCACCAGCAGCCGGAACGCCTTGGAGTCGGGCAGGTTGTAGGTGCCCGTGCGGCCGATATAAAGGAACTTCTCGCGCCGGAGCTGCTCGCAGGTCTGCCGGTACTGCACCCAGTAGCGGTGATGCTGGTTCATCTGCTGAAGGCCCTCGACGATGACCACGACGACGCCAAGGGCGCCGGGAATGAACGGCCAGTCCGTGACCGCCGCCGTCAGCGGCACCAGCGCCGCCGCGACCATGCTGATGACCTTGAGTGCCTTGTACTGGGCCTGGTGCCACAGGCTTTTGCGATCGTACCAGGCGATCTGGTCCTCGAGCCGCTCGTAGCCACTGTCCATGTTCATTTCGCCCTCAAGCCCATGACAAACAGGCACACCGAAAGGCCCAGGAAGAACAGCGCCCCCAGCAGCGTGTTTGAATCGCCGGTCGACATCACGTCGACGCAGCCGCCGAACGAGAACAGCAGGCTCGCTGCGGCGCCGATGAGCAGCCAGGTCTTCTTGTTGCTCTTTTGCGCCGGCGGTGGAGTCGGCGTGGGCGTGGGAGTGGGAGCCGGTGTTGGAGTCGGCGTGGGCGTGGGCGGCGGCTGTGGCGGACGGGGCTGCTTGAGTATGCTGGCGACGGCGTCGACCAGTTGGTTGAAGGATTCGTTCTGCGCCGATGGCTCCCAGCCGATCAGATCGGCCGCCTGGATGCGGCGGAACTCGAACGGAATGTCGGTCTGGGCGATCAGCGCCGGCACCAGGACACCCCGGTCGGCGGCGGCGCCCGCCTCGTTCACCACCCAGCGCGATGCGGCGGAATCGGCCGACCAGAGCACGATGACGCAGCGCGCGCTGTTGAGCGCGTTCTCGATGACCTTGGCATAGTCTTGTCCGGGCGGGATGCGCCGGTCCCACCAGGTCGACCAGCCGAAGGCTTCCAGCCGGCGGGCGAGCTTTTCTGCCTCGCCGCGGTCCTCGCTGGCATAGCTGATGAATATGTCCGCCGCACTCGCCATACACCGCGCCCCCGCGCTGAGTGCCCCAAGCGAACCGATAGTAACGCAAGGGCAACGGAAGTCGCAAAGCATTCGGCGCGCTCGCGGATTCCCCCGCGAAAACGCGGAGCCGCCGTTCAAACGAAAGCTTGGCAATCCGCCCCCGAGCGGGGCAGACTACGCCCCAACGGCTCAGGCCGCTTGATACCTCCAGGGGAGCAGTTCGACATGCAGAAATTCGGCATCGGCCAGCCGGTCCGCCGCACCGAGGACGTCCGTTTCGTCACCGGCAACGGCGCCTACACCGACGACATCAACATTCCGGGCCAGGCCCATGGTTACGTGCTGCGGTCGCCCTACGCCCACGCCCTGATCAAGTCGATCGACACGTCGGACGCCAAACGGGCGCCGGGCGTCATCGGCGTGTTCACCGCGGCCGACCTGGCGGCGGCGGGCGTCAACGACATCCCGTGCTTCGCCGGCGGCTTCATCAAGAACAAGGACGGCAGCGACATCTTCGCGCCCGGCCGTCCCGCGCTCGCCAAGGACCGCCTGCTCTATGTGGGCGACGGCATCGCCTTCATCGTCGCCGAGACCGTCAACCAGGCGAAGGACGCCGCCGAGCTGATCCAGGTCGATGTCGTGGACCTGCCGTCGGCCGCCAACCTGAAGGACGCGGTCGCGCCGGGCGCGCACACGATCTGGGAAGGCGCGCCGGGCAACCTGGCGTTCGACTGGGAAATGGGCAACGACGCGGCCTCGCAGGCGGCATTCGCCGGCGCCAGGCACGTCAGCAAGATCGACCTGGTGCACAACCGCATCGCCACCAACGCCATGGAACCGCGCGCGGCCATCGGCGAGTTCAACACCGGCGAAGACCGCTACGTGCTGCGCACCTGCACGCAAGGTGCCAACGGCATGCAGGCCGGCATCGCCGGCGCCGTGTTCGGCATCGACCCATCCAAGCTGCGCATTTTCACGCCCGACGTGGGTGGCGGCTTCGGCATGAAGACCTTCATCTATCCCGAGCACGTGCTGGTGCTGTTCGCCGCCAAGGCGCTGGGCCGCCCCGTCAAATGGAACGGCGAGCGCATCGAGGCCTTCACCAGCGACACCGGCGGCCGCGACATGTTCACCCATGCCGAACTGGCCATCGACGGGGACAACCGCGTCACCGCGTTCCGGGTGGTCAACCAGGCCAACATGGGCGGTTACATGTCGGCGAACGGTCCGTTCATCCCGACCATCGCCCACGCCCGCATCCTCGGCGGCGTGTACAACATCCCGAACGTCTATGTGAACGTGAAGGGCTACATGTCCAACTCGGTGCCGGTCGACGCCTATCGCGGTGCCGGACGCCCCGAGGCCGCCTACATCATCGAGCGGGCCATGGACCAGGCGGCGCGCGAGTTGGGCCTGGCGCCGGACGAGTTCCGCCGCATCAACTTCATCACGCCGGACCAGATGCCCTACCAGCATCCGTTCGGCTTCGCGTTCGACAGCGGCGAGTTCGAGCGCAACATGGAAGACGCCAAGCGCAACGCCAAGTGGTCGGCGCTGGCCGAGCGCAAGGCCGCCTCCCGCGCCAAGGGCAAGGCCCGCGGCATCGGCATGGCCTATTACATCGAGACCACGCTGGGCATGCCCACCGAGGCGGCCGAGATCCTGTTCCTCGAGGACGGCACCGTCGAGATCGTCACCGGCACCATGTCGAACGGCCAGGGCCACGAGACCGCCTGGGCGCAGGTGGTGTCCGAGCAGCTCGGCGTGCCGTTCGAGAATATCCGGCTGGTCCAGGGCGACACGGACCGGGTGAAATCCGGCCAGGGCACCGGCGGCTCGCACTCGCTCTACATGGCGGCGGGCGCGTTCCAGGAAACGTCCAACGTCGTCATCAAGAAGGGCAAGATCATCGCCGCGCTGATGCTCGACGACCAGCCGCAGAACATCGACTTCAACGAGGGCCTGTTCCGCGTCCCCGGCACCAACAAATCGGTGGGCATCATGGACGTCGCCGCCAGGGCGCGCCGGGCCAACGAGCTCGACCTGCCGGCGGAGACGAAGGAAATGTTCGTCGACGGCCTGAACAGCGCCGCCAGCTACAAATACAACAACTCCACCTTCCCGAACGGCTGCCACATCTGCGAGGTCGAGGTGGACCCGGATACCGGCAAGGTCGACATCGTCGGCTACACGGTGGTGGACGATTTCGGCAAGCTGGTAAACCCGCTGCTGGTCGCCGGCCAGGTGCATGGCGGCGTGGTGCAGGGCATCGGCCAGGCGCTGACCGAGGACTGGCTCTACGACAGCGACAGCGGCCAGCTGATCACCGGCTCGTTCATGGACTACGGCATGCCTCGCGCCGACGACATGTGCCACATCGACTTCTCGTACAACGAGATCCTGTGCAAGACCAATCCCTACGGCATCAAGGGCTGCGGCGAGGCCGGCACCATCGGCGCCTGTCCGTCGCTGATGAACGCCATCGTCGACGCGCTGATCCCCTATGGCGTCACCGCCATGGACATGCCCGCCACGCCGCTGCGGGTGTGGAAGGCGGTCCAGGCCGGCACGCGGCAAGCGGCGGAGTAGGCAGCCCGCCATGTCCATCGAGGTCCTCAAGACCGCGCGGGACTGGCGCAAAGAGGGGCGCGGCGTCGCCATCGCCACCGTGTCGAGCACCTGGGGCTCGGCGCCCTTCCCGGTCGGCAGCCAGCTTGCCGCCGACGACAAGGGCAACTTCGTCGGTTCGGTCTCGGGCGGCTGCATCGAAGGCGCGGTGATCGGCGAGGCGCGCAAGTCCATCAAGGACGGCCGGATCCGCAACCTGGAATTCTCCGTCTCCGATGACCAGGCGTGGGAAGTGGGCCTGGCCTGCGGCGGCACCATCCGCGTGTTCGTGGAGCCGGCCCCCGCCGAGATCGACAGCGTTCTGGATGCCGCCGACCGCAAGCATTCCGTGGCATTGACCACCGACTTGGAAACTGGCGCGCATAGCCTGTTCGATGCCGGATCGGCGCCCGAGCCCGTCGCCAGCGCCATGCGCGACGACCGGAGCCAGCCCCTGGGCGAGCACGACTTCGTCCGGGTGTTCAACACGCCGCGCCGCATCGCCATCGTCGGCGCGGTGCACATCGCCCAGGAACTGGTGCCCATGGCGACCCGCGCCGGCTTCGACGTCACGGTGATCGACCCGCGCCAGGCCTTCGCCAGCCCGGAGCGCTTCCCAAACGTGAAGCTGTCGACCGAATGGCCCGACAAGGCCATGCGCGACCTGGAGATCGACCCGCGTACCGCCATCGTCACCCTGACCCATGATCCCAAGCTCGACGATCCGGCGCTCGACGTGGCGCTGGCGTCGAACGCGTTCTATGTCGGCGCGCTGGGCTCGATGCGCACCCAGGCCAAGCGGGTCGCGCGGCTGAAGGAAGCGGGCTTCACCGACGCCCAGATCGGCCGAATCCACGGCCCCATCGGCCTCGACATCCGCGCCCAGTCGCCGGCCGAGATCGCCGTCTCCATCCTCGCCCAGATCATCGCCGTCCAGCGCGGCGCGATGAAATGAGGGGCGCCGGGCGCTCGGCTCCCCCCTCACCCTGCCCTCTCCCCCGAGGGGCTAGGGAAAGTAACGGGGTCGACATCGATGCAGGTGTCCCCTCGCCCCGCCGGGGAGAGGGTCAGGGTGAGGGGGCGCCGCGACAGCGGCGGCTTCCGGGGCCATGATCTACGCCGACATGCCGGTCGACGAGGCCGAAGGCGCCATTCTCGCCCACGGCCAGTTCGCCGGCGCGCGCAAGCTCCAGAAGGGTCACAAGGTTTCCGCCGCCGACATCGCCGCGCTGAAGACGGCCGGCATCGTCTCGGTCGCCGGATTCAGGCTCGAGCCGGGCGACGTCGGCGAGGACGAAGCCGCCGCCCGGGTCGCCGCGATCAGTGCCGGTCCGCTGATCCGGCGGAGCGCCGCGTTCACCGGCCGCTGCAACCTGTTCGCCGGGGCCGACGGCGTGCTGGTCTATGACCGCGACAAGCTGGACGCGCTCAACCTGCTCGACGAGGCGGTAACCATCGCCGCGCTGCCGCCCTATGATCCGGTGCGCGACGGCCAGATGCTGGCGACGGTGAAGATCATCCCGTTCGCCGTGCCGCAGGACATCCTCGCCCGCAGCATGGACCTGCTGGCCGATGGCGGCCTCTTCTCGGTCGCACCCTACAAGGGCCTGCAGGCCGGGCTGATCGAGACCATCATCCCCGGCGGCAGGAACAAGCCGTCGGACAAGCTGGTCAAGGTGACCCGGGAACGGCTGGAAGGCGCCGGCGCCAGCCTGCTCCGGTCGGCGCAGTGTTCGCACCGAGCACGAGATGTCGCGGATAACATAAAGTTACAATTGAGTTCTGGCTGTAACATTGTCCTCATCGCCGGCGCGAGCGCGACCACCGACCGGCGCGACGTGGTGCCCGCGGGCATCGTG
Organism: Alphaproteobacteria bacterium; assembly: GCA_046596015.1. GTDB lineage: Bacteria > Pseudomonadota > Alphaproteobacteria > SMXS01 > SMXS01 > RI-34. The sequence continues at coordinate 1,466 of JBKJNE010000105.1, read as the reverse complement.
GCAGCGGGCGGCGTGGTCGACCATTTCGGCATGCCGGTCGATCCGGGCAACCTGCTGCTGCTGGGCCATGTGAACGACGTGCCGGTGGTCGGCCTGCCAGGCTGCGCACGGTCGCCCAAGGTCAACGGCTTCGATTTCGTGCTGCAGCGGCTCGCCGCCGGGCTGACGGTGACGCCGCGCGACATCATGCGCATGGGCGCGGGCGGCCTGCTGAAGGAGATCGGCGTGCGCCCGCTGCCCCGCGCCCAGGCGACCGGCGAAGCCCCCGCCACCGGCCGCGCGCCGCGCATCGCCGCCGTCGTCCTGGCGGCGGGCATGTCGAGCCGCATGGGCGGCAGGAACAAGCTGCTGCGCGAGATCGGCGGCATGCCGATGATCCGCCGGAGCGTGGAAGCGGTGCTGGCCAGCAGTGCCGGTCCGGCCACCGTGGTGACCGGCCGCGACGAAGCCGAGATCAGGGCGGCGCTTTCGGGCCTCAATGTAAGCTTCGTCCATAACCCGGATTTCGCGGCGGGCATGGCGGGCAGCCTGAAGGCGGGCATCGCCGCTGTGCCTGGCGACGCCGACGGCGTCGTCGTGGCGCTCGGCGACATGCCGTTCGTCACCGCCCATCACATCGACCGTCTCATCGCCGCCTATGACGAGGACGAGGGACGGACGATCTGCGTCCCGACTCATGACGGCAAATGGGGCAACCCGGTGCTGTGGTCGCGCCGGTACTTCCCGGAAATGCTGGCGATCACCGGTGACAAGGGCGCCCGCGAGCTGCTGCACACCTACGCCGACAAGCTCTGCGAGGTGCCCATGGAGGATGAAGGGATCCTGCGGGATTTCGATACGCCCGAGGCGTTCGCCGGCGCCGACAAAGGTTAGGCGGCGCCGCGCAGCGCCTGCCATACCCTGAAAGGCGTCGCGGGCATGTCGAGGTCGGTCACCCCGCGTGCGGAAAGCGCGTCGACGACGGCGTTCATGATCGCCGGGCAGGCGCCGGTGGTGCCGGCCTCGCCGCAGCCTTTCACGCCGTAGGGGCTGGTGGTGCAGGGAATCTCGTTGTAGCTGGTTTCGATGGCGCAAAGGTCGTCTGCGCGGGGCATGGCGTAGTCCATGAACGAGCCGGTGAGCAGCTGACCACTGGCGGGATCATGCACGCTGTGCTCGAGCAAAGCCTGTCCGAGCCCCTGGGCGATGCCGCCGTGAACCTGCCCGTCCACCACCATCGGATTGACGATCCGGCCGAAATCGTCGACCACCACGTACCTGACCACATCGACTTTCCCGGTGTCCGGATCGATCTCGACCTCGCAGACATGGCAGCCGTTCGGAAAGGTCGAGATTTCGTGATTGAAGGTCGCGCCCGAATCCAGGCCGTCGCTGCCCGAACGGCGCGCCGCCGCCGCGGCCTCCATGATCGACACGGACCGGTTGGAGCCGGCCGAGCGGAAGAAGCCGTCAGAAAATTCTATGGC
>JBKJNE010000032.1:0-4541 GCA_046596015.1 Alphaproteobacteria bacterium | reverse complement strand
GGTGACCGACGGCGGCACCAGCGCGCCGCCGGTGATGTCCCAGGGCCGCTCGTGGTTGAACAGGGTGAGCGGGATAGCGTGCATCAGATGGATGAAGTGCAGGCTGGCCGCGTATTTGTGGCCGAGCTGGCTGGTGACCAGCGCGCCCCAGTCGCCGCCGCTCGCAGCGTATTTCGAATAGCCGAGCCCTTCGGTCATCAGCTTGTGCCACAGGTCGGCGGTGCGCCACCAGTTGATGCCGGGCACCCTGAGCGGCGTCGAGAAGCCGAATCCGGGCAGCGACGGCACGACCACGTCGAACGCTGGTTTCCCCTCGGCCAGCGGCCGGATGACGTGCCGCATGTCCCAGAAGCACCACGGCCAGCCATGGCTGACGATGATCGGGACGGCGTCTGGCTGGCCGCTCCCGTGGTGGATGAAGTGGACCGGAACGCCGTCGATCTCGGTCCGGAAATGGGCGAACCCGTTCATCTCCCGCTCGGCGGCGCGCCAGTCGTAGTCCTCGATCCAATAGTCGACCAGCGACTTCAGATACGCCGTCGGCGTGCCGTATTTCCAGTCATCATTGGCGAAGTCGTCGGGGAAGCGCGTCGCCTTGAGGCGGCGCTTCAAATCGTCGATCGCTTCGTCGGGAATGGCGACGGTGAAGGGTTCGATGTGCATACGATCCCCCAAATACATTGTCATCCCGGCGAAAGCCGGGACCCAGAACAGCCGCCGTACTGGGTCCCGGCTTTCGCCTGGATGACAATACGGATGAGGGCTCCTGGCGGCCCTTAGGCCCCCAGCTCCTTCTCGATCGCGCCGGTGATCGTCGGATCGTCGGGCGCGATGTCCGGGGCGAAGCGGCCGACGACCTTGCCGTCGCGGCTGACCAGGAACTTCTCGAAGTTCCACATGATGTCGGTCTCGTTCTTCGACGCCAGGCCGCGCTCGTCGAGGATCTTCTTGAGCTGGCTGTCGGGCTTGTTGATGCGGCCGGGATGCTCGGCGATCAGCTCCTTGTAGAGCGGGTGCCTGTCGTCGCCCTGGACGCTGATCTTCGAGAACATGGGGAAATCCACGTCGAACTTGGTCGAGCAGAAATCCTGGATCTCGGCGTCGGAGCCCGGCTCCTGGCCGGCGAAATTGTTGGCCGGGAAACCCAGCACCTTGAAGCCCTTGGCGCGGTAGGCCTGGTAGGTCTTTTCCAGAGACTCGTATTGCGGCGTCAGGCCGCACTTCGACGCCACGTTGACGACCAGAAGCACGTCGCCTTTGTACTCCTTCAGCGAGGCGTCCTTGCCATCGATCTTGCGAACCGGAATATCGTAGATGCTCATGTCGATCCCCTTTCCAGATTGGACGCGAAGCTTAGGGGATCGGACCGCCTGCTGGCAACTCGCCCAATATGCGCGCACCCTTGGCGCGCCGGCTCCCGCCAAGCGCCGCACGCATGGGACTTGCCGAGTCCCGGGCGTTGACATCGGCGGCCCGAACCGCCACTTGTTCGCGCCATGCTGGCGATCCGGAACATAACCTTCACCATGGTGGGCAACCGCCTGTTCGACAATGCCTCGGCGGTGATCCCGACGGGACACAAGGTCGGCATGGTCGGCCGCAACGGCACGGGCAAGACCACCCTGTTCCGGCTGATCCGCGGCGAGCTGTCGCTGGACGACGGCGAGATCGAGGTGCCGCGCAACTTCCGCATCGGCGGCGTCGCCCAGGAAGCGCCCGCCACCGAGCACAGCCTGCTCGATACCGTGATGATGGCCGACGTGGAGCGCCACGCGCTGCTGCAGGAAGCCGAGACCGCGACCGACCCGCACCGTATCGCCGAAATCCAGATCCGCCTGGCTGACATCGACGCTTATTCGGCCGAGGCGCGCGCCGGCCAGATCCTGTCGGGCCTGGGCTTCGACGCCGAAGCGCAGCAGCGGCCGTGCCACGAATTCTCCGGCGGCTGGCGCATGCGCGTCGCGCTGGGCGCGGTGCTGTTTTCCCAGCCCGACCTGCTGCTGCTCGACGAGCCGACCAACTATCTGGATCTGGAAGGCACGGTCTGGCTGGAAAGCTTCATCGCCAAGTATCCGCACACCGCGCTGATCATCTCCCATGACCGCGAGCTGCTGAACCGGTCGGTGGACGGCATCCTGCACCTGACCGGCCAGAAGCTGACCTACTACACCGGCACCTACGACCAGTTCGACACCGAGCGCCGGATGAAGCTGGAACAGCAGCTGTCGATGAAGCGCAAGCAGGACGCCCAGCGCGCCCACATCCAGAGCTTCGTCGACCGCTTCAAGGCCAAGGCGTCCAAGGCGCGCCAGGCTCAGTCGCGCGTGAAGATGCTCGAGCGGATGAAGCCGATCCTCGCGGTGTCCGAGAACGCCGTCGCGCCGTTCCACTTCCCGGCGCCCGAAGAGCTGGCGCCGCCGCTGGTGACGTTCGAGAACGCGGTCGTCGGCTATGACGGCGTGCCGGTGCTGAAGAACCTGAACCTGCGCCTCGACCAGGACGACCGCATCGCGCTGCTCGGTGCCAATGGCGAGGGCAAGTCCACCTTCGCCAAGCTGCTGGCCGGCCGGCTGCCGCTGATGGCCGGCAAACTGACCAAGTCGTCCAAGCTGCGCATCGGCTTCTTCGCCCAGCACCAGCTCGACGAGCTGGTCGAAGGCGAGAATTCGCTGCAGCACCTGATGCGCAAGCTGCCGCAGGAAGGCCAGAGCCAGCTTCGCGCGCGCCTCGGCGCGGCTGGCATCGGCGCCGACATCGTGCTCAATCCGGTCGAGAAGCTGTCCGGCGGCCAGAAGGCGCGGCTGCTGATGGCGCTGGCCGCGCTCGACGCGCCGCACATCATGATCCTCGACGAGCCGACCAACCACCTGGACATCGAAAGCCGCGAGGTGCTGGTCCATGCGCTCAACGACTATCCGGGCGCGGTGATCCTGATCAGCCACGACCCGCATCTGGTCGAGACCGTCGCCGACCAGCTCTGGCTGGTGCAGGGCGGCAAGGTGGCGCCGTTCGACGGCGACATGGAGGACTACAAACGGCTCCTGCTGTCGCAGCGCGGCACCAAGAAGGAACCGGGCTCGAATCGCAAGGGCGACGACCGGCCAGCCGCGGCGCCGGGTCCGTCGAAGGGCCAGCGGCAGAACGCCACGCCGCTGCGCAACAAGGTCCGCGACCACGAGGCGCGCATCGCCAAGCTGGAGGCCGACCTGGCCAAGGCCGAGCTGAACCTGGCCGACCCCAAGATCTACGCCGCAGGCGACAAACCGCGGATCGAGCGCCTCAGCCGGCTGGTGAATGAGATCAAGGCCGAGTTGGAGCGCGAGGAATCCCTCTGGATGGAAGCCCAGGAACAGCTCGACGCCGCCCTCAGCGCCTGATTCCCGCCGGGGACTCGCGCCCCGGCTTCAGGTAACATGGTCCCCATTAACTGGGCGCCGGGGGACTTGGAGGGGATCATGCTGTCGATCGACACCATCTGTGCGCTCTATCCGCGCGGACCGGCCGAGCATCTGGCCGCGTTCGCCGCTCAGTCCGAAGAGGTGCTGGGCCGGTTCGGGATCGGCGACACGCCCACCCGCCTGCACTACTTCCTTGCGCAGATCGGCCATGAGTCCGGCGGGCTCACCATCATCCAGGAGAATCTCAACTACCGCGCCCAGCGGCTGTGCCAGGTGTGGCCAAGTCGGTTCCCGGACCTGGGTTCGGCCGGCCGCTGCGCCGGCAACCCGGAACTGCTCGCCAACACCGTCTATGGCGAGCGGATGGGCAACCGCGGCAGTGCCTCGGGCGACGGCTGGCGCTACCGCGGCCGCGGCTATATCCAGATCACCGGCCGCGACGGCTACCAGCAGGTGGGCCAACGCACCGGCCTCGATCTCGAGGGTTCGCCAGATATTGCGTCCGTGCCCGAGCACGCGCTGGTCGTGGCGTGCGGCTTCTGGCGCTGGAAGGGTCTCAACGACATCTGCGACACCGGCAATTTCGGCAACGTCACCCGACGCATCAACGGCGGGCTGAACGGCCAGGAAGACCGCGAGGCCTGGCTCAACAAGGTCCGCCGCACGCTGGGTTCGCCGGTCCCGCTGAGCGAGCAGCCGGACGCGCCGGACGTGATCGACATCCAGCGCCGGCTCCGCGACCTGGGATATGTGGAGGTAGGCGCGGCGGACGGCGACATCGGCCGCAACACCCGCGCCGCCATCACGCGGTTCAGGCTGGACCAGGGTTTGCCCGCAGGTGTTGTGGACAAGGCGCTGATTCGGGCGTTGGGGCTGGGGTAAGCCCTCCCCCTTCATCGTCATGCCCGCGCACGTGCGCGGGGACCCGGATGGGGCAAGGCACGAGCCCTCTCCACCGCTCGGTCACGAAGAATCCTTTTCTTTAATACGGCCCGCTTCGGTGAACCAGCCCTACGAAGAGCTGGGTCCCCGCGCACGCGCTAAGGGATTCACACATTTCCGAGGCTCCATCCTATTGCGATGGCGTGGAAGGCTTTGAGGCCATTGCCGAAGGTGATGGGCCCGGGTGGCTTGGAAGATTTG
>JBKJNE010000536.1:0-8365 GCA_046596015.1 Alphaproteobacteria bacterium | reverse complement strand
GGCTTGGTCATGTAGACCTCGCCGCGCACCTCGAAAACCTCTGGCCAGCCCGCGCCCTTCAGGGTGTCGGGAATGTCGTCGATGGTGCGGACATTGGCGGTGACGTCCTCGCCTTCCTGGCCGTCGCCGCGCGTGGCAGCCAGCACCAACCTGCCCTTCTCGTAGCGCACCGAGCAGGACAGTCCGTCGATCTTGGGCTCGGCGAGCATCTCCACCGTCTCCTCGGCAGGCAGCCCCAGGAAGCGCCGCACCCGGTCGACGAAGTCAGCCACGTCCTGATCCTCGAAGGCATTGTTCAGCGACAGCATGGGCAAGGCATGCCGAACCTTGGAGAATCCCGGCGACGCCGCGATGCCCACTTTCTGGCTGGGGCTATCGGCCGTGACCAATTCCGGGTATTTCGCCTCGATGGCGAGCAGCCGTGCGCGCAACGCGTCGTAGTCGGCGTCGGACAGCTCCGGCGCGTCCTTGTTGTAGTACAGTTCGTCGTTCCTGCGGATTTCCCCGGCGAGGCGCTCGTGCTCGGCGCCCGCTTCCTCCAGGGTCATGTCCTCGACCGGCTGATCCACTATCCCTCCGCCCCTTCCAGCAGGCGCGTCGCCGCCGCGCGCGCCTCGTCGGTGATCTTCGCGCCCGCCAGCATGCGGGCGATCTCCTCGCGGCGCTCGTCAGGCGTCAGCGCCTCGACCCGGGTCAGCGTGACGTCGCCCTCGACGGTCTTGCCGACCCGCAGATGGGTGCTGCCGCGCGCCGCCACCTGCGGCGAATGGGTGACGACCAGCACCTGCGCACCGTCGCTCAGCCGCGCCAGCCGCTCGCCGACGGCGGCCGCCACCGCGCCCCCGACGCCCTGGTCGATCTCGTCGAAGATCAGCGTCGTCGGGCTGTCGGCCTCGGCAAGCACCACCTTGAGCGCGAGCGCGAACCGCGACAGCTCGCCGCCCGAGGCGATCTTCGACAGCGGGCCCATGGCCGAGCCCGGATTGGTCGCCACCTCGAACTGCACCTCGTCGGCGCCGTGGCTTGCCCAGCGCTCGCGCGGCAGCCGCGTCACCGCCGTGCGGAAGGTCGCGCGCTCCAGCTTCAGCGGCGGTAGCTCGGCCATCACGGCGACATCGAGCTTTCCGGCAATGGCGGCCCGTGCGTCGCCCAGCGCCTCGGCCTTCGCGGTATAGTCCGTCTCGGCCTCCCGCAACGCCTTTTCCAGCCCGGCCAGACCCTGCTCGCCGGTTTCCAGCGCGTGGAGCTGCTCGAACAGCGCGTCGCGGATCGCCGGCAATTTCTCGACAGTACAGCCGTGCTTGCGCGCCGCCGCGCGCAACGCGAACAGCCGCTCCTCGGCGCGCTCCAGCACGCGCGGGTCGAATTCCAGGTCGCGGCCGACGGCTTCCAGCGACCGCGTCGCCTCCTCGATCTCGGTGAATCCGCGATTGAGCGCCTCGATCACCGGGTCGAGCCGCCCGCCGGCCTTCTCCGCCACCCGCTCCAGCCGCCGCACGGCGACCCGCAGGCTGGCCTCGGCGCCGCCGTCGCCGGAGACCGCGGCCAGCGCCTCGGTAAGCTCGCCGGCGATCTGCTCGCCATGCATCATCAGGGTCCGGCTCTCCGCCAGTTCCTGCTCCTCACCGGACTTCGGGTCCAGCGCCGCCAGCTCGGCGGCGGCGTGGCGCAGGTAATCCTCATCGGCCCGCGACTTTACCAGCCGCTCGCGCGCCGCATCGGTGGCATCGCGGGCCTCCCTGAGCGTCTGATATGCCGCCTGCACCCCGCCGAGTTGCGGCAGCAGGCCGCCGAAGACGTCGAGCAGCGCCCGGTGGTTGGCGGGATTGAGCAGGCCGAGCTGGCCCTGCTGGCCGTGGATTTCCACCAGCAGGCCGCCGATCCGCGCCAGCAGGCCGACGCCGACCGGCTGGTCGTTGACGAAGGCGCGGCTGCGGCCGTCGGCGCCGAGCTGGCGGCGCAGCCGCAGGTCGCGGCCCTCATCGGTCAGGCCCAGCTCGGCAAGGACCGCGTGGACGGGATGGGACTCGGGGATGTCGAATTCGGCGGTGACCGTGCCGCCCGCGCTGCCGGCGCGCACCAGGCCGCTGTCGGCGCGCTCGCCGGTCACCAGGCCGAGGGAATCGAGCAGGATGGACTTGCCCGCGCCGGTTTCCCCGGTCAGCACGCTGAGGCCGGGCCGGAACTCAAGCGAGAGCTGGTCGATCAGGACGATGTTCTGGATGGCCAGCGCGGTCAGCATGCGCCGCCCCAAATCCGACCCAGGGCGGTCAGGGGCGACTCAGAACAGCCATTCGAAGAAGTTGCCCGCGCCGCCATCCGGTCCTCTGTCCTCGGGCAGGTCGACGGGTTCCAGGCCCTTGCCCTCCAGCAGGTCGTAACTGTACTGGAACCACTTGTTGTCGGGGAAATTATAGCCGAGGACGGCGGTCGCCTTCTGCGCTTCCAGGTTCAGGCCCACGGCCAGGTAGCATTCGACCAGACGGTGCAGCGCCTCGGGCACCTGGCTGGTGGTCTGGAAATCCTTCACCACCTTGCGGAAGCGGGCGATGCCGGCGATGTACTCGGTCTGCCTCATGTAGAACCGGCCGATCGTCATCTCCTTGCCGGCGAGATGGTCCATGGTCAGCTCGACCTTCAGCCGCGCATCCTCGGCATAGTCGGTGCCGGGGAAGCGGCGGATCACCTCATTCAGCGCGTCAAGCGCCTGCTGGGTGGCCTTCTGGTCGCGGCCAACGTCCGAGATCTGCTCGTAATAGGAAATGGCGACCAGGTAGTAGGCGTAGGGCGCGTCCCGGTTGCCGGGGTGCAGCGCCAGGAAGCGCTGGGCGGCGAGAATCGCCGAGTCATAGTCGTTCGACAGGTAGTGGTTGTAGGCCGACATCAGGGTGGCCCGGCGCGCCCACACCGAATAGGGGTGCTGGCGCTCGACCTCGTCGAACATCACCGCGGCGAACCGGTACTGGCCCGCCGCCATGAACTCCTGGGCCTTGTTGTAGAGGGTGCCGACGTCGGCGTCGGCGTATTCGATCTTGTCGCCGCCGCAGGCGCCGAGGGCCGCCGCAAGCACGACGGCGGCCACGGCAATCTTGAGCCTGGCGGATTTCAGCCCCCTGGAGACCGACAGGGGCATCAGGGATCCAGGTCGAACGCGATCAACGGTCACACAGGCACCTTTCCAGGCTCACAAGGACGTCTTTGGCTTACCGACGCCGGAGGGCTGCTTAGCACGAACACCCGACCCCGTCAAAATCCGCGAAGACGCGCATTCTAAGGAGCCTGTAAGGAGATAAGCAAGCCATCCGATGTCCGCCCGGCCTTGTTTGCCCGGAACGGGTTTCCACCGTTTCTCAGTTCGCCTGCCGGCGCAGGAACGCCGGGATGTCGATCTGGTCCTCCGGACCCGAGCCGCCCGCCGCGTCGCTCCGCGACCCGGCATTGCGCAGGGTCATCGGTGCTTCGTCACGGGTGATGCGCGGCCCGCCGCGATCGGCGGCGGGTTCCGGCTTCTTGCCACGGCCGGTCATCCGCTCGAACAGGCTGGGCTTGGACGGCGCGGGCGCCGCGCCGTTGGCCATGGCCGCTTCGGCAAAGGGATCGGGGCGCGTGGGGAAGCGCGGCTCGCTGGCGGCGGTCCGTTCCGGCTCCATCGGCTTGGGCGGCGCGAAGAACGCGTCGGCGCTGCGGGGGGACGGACGAACCGGCTCGGCGCTGGCGGCGGCCATGTCCGGCTGGGCCGGCGCGGCAGGCTCGTCGGCGACCATGTCGGCGGCGTCGAGCGTCAGCAGTTCCTCGACCTCCTCGACCTGGGCGGCCGACACCGGCTCGGCGGCCATCGGTGCGACCAGCGGCGCCGCCGACATCATGGCCGGCATGGCCGCGGGCGAGACCCGGTCGGGAGCGCGCAGGTTGAGGGCGGTGGCGGCGCCGCCATTGTAGCCACCCGTGGTCCGCGGCTGGGCCGGGATGCTGGGGAACGACATGACGGTGGTGCTCGAGGCGCGAGCGGCGTTCTCGGCCTCGATGCCGGTGGCGAACACCGACACGCGCATCTTGCCGTTCATGGCTTCGTTGAAGGTCGAGCCGACGATGATGTTGGCGTCCGGATCCACTTCGCTGCGGATGCGGTTGGCCGCCTCGTCAACCTCGAACAGGGTCAGGTCCATGCCGCCGGTGATGTTGATGAGCACGCCGTGGGCGCCCTTCATCGACACTTCGTCGAGCAGCGGGTTATTGATGGCGGCCTCGGCGGCCTCGATGGCGCGGGTATCGCCTTCGGCCTCGCCGGTGCCCATCATCGCCTTGCCCATCTCCATCATCACCGTGCGGACGTCGGCGAAGTCGAGATTGATCAGGCCGGGCATGACCATCAGGTCGGTGATGCCGCGCACGCCCGAGTGCAGCACGTTGTCCGCCATGTTGAAGGCGTCGGCGAAGGTGGTCTTCTCGTTCGCCAGGCGGAACAGGTTCTGGTTCGGGATGATGATCAGGGTATCGACGTATTTCTGCAGTTCCTCGATGCCCTCTTCGGCGATCGTCATGCGACGGGCGCCTTCGAACTGGAACGGCTTGGTGACGACGCCGATGGTCAGGATGCCTTGCTCACGGGCCATCCTGGCAATGACGGGGGCGGCACCGGTACCGGTGCCACCCCCCATGCCGGCCGTAATAAAAGCCATGTGGGCGCCGGCCAGCGGCTCCCGCAAATGATCGATGGCTTCCTGCGCGGCGGCAGCGCCGATGTCGGGACGGGCACCCGCGCCGAGGCCCTGCGTGATCTGCACGCCGAGCTGGATGCGCCGCTGGCACTCCGAATTGCCGAGCGCCTGGGCGTCGGTGTTGGCGACGACGAACTCGACGCCTTCCAGCTTCGAGCGGATCATGTTGTTGACGGCATTGCCGCCGGCGCCGCCGACGCCGACGACGAGAATCTTGGGCTTGAGTTCCGTGATCGCCGGTGTGCTGAGAGAGATTGGCATTTTCGGTCTCCTTGGGCTGGGGGATGCCCGGTTAGAAGTTCTCGCGAATCCATTGGCTTACGCGGGCCATGGTGCTTCTGGACTCCTGCGGAGCCAGCATGGTGGTCGTGGTCATTGTGCCCTTCCGGACAAACCCCTGTGCCGCGTAGGCCAACAAACCTGCACAGGTGGCAAAAGCGGGTCCGACGGTTGCCTCGGCGAGCCCGTCCACGCGCAGCGGACGGCCCAGGCGGACCTGTTTATCGAGAATGCGGGTGGCGAGCTCGCGCGCGCCCTGGAGTTGGCTGCCGCCGCCGGTGAGGACGACGCGCTTGCCGGCGACCTGGTCGAACCCCGACGAGATCAGCCGCTCGTGCACCGCCTCGAAGATTTCCTCGACGCGGGGCTGGATGATGCCGGTCAGCATGGAGCGCGGCACGCTCTGGGTATGGTCGCGCTCGGCCTCGCCCATCTGCGAGATGTTGATCATCTCGCGGTCGTCGGACGATCCGCGCAGCGCGCTGCCCTGCAGCGTCTTCAGGCGTTCGGCGTCCGAGATCGGGGTCAGCAGGCCGCGGGCGATGTCGTTGGTGATGTGCTGGCCGCCGATCGGCACCACGTCGGTGTAGACCAGCGCGTCCTCCATGAAGACGGCGATGGTGGTGGTGCCGCCGCCCATGTCGATGACGGTGACGCCCATCTGGCGCTCGTCCTCGACCAGGCAGGACAGGCCCGAGGCGTAGGGCGACACGCAAAGGCCGGCGATGCCCAGGTGGCCGCGCTCCATGCAGAGCTGCAGGTTGCGCAGCGGACCGCTGGCCGCGGTCACCACATGGATGTCGACGCCGAGGCGGTCGCCGTACATGCCGCGCGGGTCGCGGATGCCGCGCGAGCCGTCGATGGCGTAGGTGACCGGGATGGTGTGCAGCACCTCGCGCTCGAGCAGCTCGGCCTTGCGGCGGGCCTCGTCGAGGGCGTGGCGGATGTCGTTCTCGCCCACCTGGTGGCCGGCGATCTTCACTTCCACGTGAATCGCTTCCGAGTTGGGGAAGCCGCTCGAGACGTTGACGAACGCCCGGCGGATGGTCTCGCCCGACATGCGCTCGGCCGCGTCGGCGGCGGCGCGAACCGAGGATTCGACGGCCTCGATGTCGACCACGGCGCCGCAGCGCATGCCCTCGGAGACCTGGTGTCCGATGCCCTCGACCCTGATGCCGCCCTCATCGTCCACGCGGGCGATGAAGCAACAGATCTTGGTCGACCCGATGTCGAGCGCCGCGACCAACCCACCTTTACCCGACGACATCCGTTGTGCCTCCCCTAGCCTTTGCCGTTGTCCTTGAGTGCCTTGGCGGCCTTCGCCGCCGCGGCTTCCGCGTCCCGTCGCGCCTGCGCCGCCTCGGGCGTCATGCGAACCGTGGTCCGGTCCCCAAGCCGCATGTCGACGGAGACGATGTCGCGCTCCAGAATTCCTTCGGCCTTCTCCACGGTGGCGAGCCGATGCCACGCCGCGTCCGCGCCGTTCTCCGGCAGCCTGACGATGGAGCCGTTGTCGAAATGCAGGTCCCAGCGCCGGTCGCCGACACGGACCGCCGCCTTGATCCGCGCGGCCAGGGCCGGCTCGCTTTCCATCACGTCGAACAGGGCTTTCGCGTGCTTCGGCGCCCCTTCGCCGACGACCAGCGGCAGCTTGGCGAAATGGACCAGATCCTTCTGGGTGATCTCGACGCCCTCGCGGTCGATCAGGCGCAGCTTGCGCTTTTGCTGCCAGAACGCGTAGGGCGTCCGCTCGGACACGGCGATCTGGATGGTGCCGGGGAGGACGCGAGAGACCCGCGCGGTGCGCACCCAGCCCACCGATTCCACCCGCTCGCGCACCACGTCGAGGTCGATGTCGCCGATCTTCTGGCCGTCCTCGACACCCGAGGCGATGATGATCTCCTCCGGCTCCAGGCTCTCGATGCCGGAGACGTCGATCTGGGTGACGGTCAGGCCGGACAGGTCGGAGATGCTGGGCACCATGGTGGGCGCGGCCTCGGCCATCGCCGCGAAGGTGCCCGACGTCCACATCCACAGGCTGCCGACGACGGTGACGGTGCCGCCGACGATCATGCCGATGCGGCGCATGCGCTGGACGCGGCGGCGGTTGATGAACGAGGCCGCCTGCGCCTCACGGTCGGTCATCTGGGGCCGTGCGCCGCGCTTGAGCTTTTCGCCGCGCTTCGGCATGGCGTTGTCCCGGCTGCCGGGCGTGATGCGTCCAGGGTTCAGCGGCGACATGAGGCGTCCTCCACCATCCAGACCACGAGATCCTCGAACGAGATGCCCTCGTAGGCGGCCATCTCGGGCACCAGCGACAGCGGCGTCATGCCGGGCTGGGTGTTCACTTCAAGCAGGATCAGTTCGCCGGTCCCGCCCTCGGTGTCGTCGTAGCGGAAATCGGCCCGGCTGACGCCGCGGCAGCCCAGCGCGCGGTGTGCCGCAAGGGCCAGGTCGCGCACCTGCTCGTAGACCGTCGCCGGCACCGGCGCAGGAATGAGGTGCTCGGTCACCCCGTCGCTGTATTTCGCCTCGTAATCGTAGAAGCCGCGCTTGGGGCGCAGCTCGGTGACGCCCCTGGTCGCGCGGTCGCCGATCACGGTGCAGGTCAACTCGCGACCGGCGATGTAGCGTTCGACCATAACCTGCGCGTTCTGGCGCCACGGGCCGTCCATGTCCGGCGTGAAGGTGTTGTCGCCACGCTTCATGATGACGACGCCGACGCTCGATCCCTCGTCCAGCGGCTTGACCACGAAGGGGCGCGGCAGCGGATCGGCCCTGAACAGATCCTTCGAGGCGACGACCTTGTCCTCGGCCACTGGCACGCCGGCGGCGGCGCAGACCCGCTTGGCCATGGGCTTATTCATGGCGACGGCCGAGGCCATGACGCCCGAATGCGTATAGGGTATTTCCAGCACCTCCAGGATGCCCTGGACACAACCGTCCTCGCCCCAGCGGCCGTGCAGCGCGTTGAACGCCACGTCGGGCTTCACCTCGGCCAGCTTCAGCGGCAGGTCGTGGCCGGCGTCGATCTCGGTGACCTTGTAGCCGCGCGCGGCGAGCGCCTTGGCCGCCGCGCCGCCCGAGACCAGCGACACTTCCCGCTCGGCGGACCAGCCGCCCTTGATCACCGCCACGTGAGGCTTCATGAGGCGCCTCCTGCCAGTGGCGTCCCGGACGCTTCGCCGATCCGCTTGATCTCCCATTCCAGGCTGACGCCGGAATTCTCCAGCACCCGGCGGCGCACTTCCTCGCCCAGCGTCTCGATGTCGTGTGCGGTGGCGTCGCCGGTGTTGATGATGAAGTTGCAGTGCAACTCGGACATCTGGGCGCCGCCAACGCGGAAACCACGGCATCCGGCCGCGTCG
>JBKJNE010000212.1:0-2993 GCA_046596015.1 Alphaproteobacteria bacterium | reverse complement strand
CCGCCTGCCGGCTCCAGTCCAGCTCGGACGACGGCACCAGCGCCACGCCCGCCGCCGCGGCCAGATCGCGGCTGTTCGGGTTGTCGTCCCACGCCGTCACCACCGCGCCGCCCGCCGCCAGCGCCCGCGCCGAGGCGATGCCACTGCGCGCGAGGCCGAATACGGCGACGGCCCGGTCCTGATATGTGCTGACGGGGATCATCGTGCCGCTACCTCAGCTTCAGCGTCGAGAGGCCGATGAGGGCGAGCACCAGCGAGATAATCCAGAACCGCACCACGATGGTGGATTCGGCCCAGCCCTTCTGTTCGTAGTGATGGTGCAGCGGGGCCATGCGGAACACCCGCTTGCCCGTGGTCTTGAACGAGATCACCTGGACGATGACCGAGACGGTCTCCAGCACGAACAGACCGCCGACGATGATCAGCACCAGTTCGTGCTTGATGATCACCGCGACCGCGCCCAGCGCGCCGCCCAGCGCCAGGCTGCCGGTATCGCCCATGAACACCATGGCGGGCGGCGCGTTGAACCACAGGAAACCGAGGCAGGCGCCGATCAGCGCGGCGAGGAACACCGCCAGCTCGCTGGCGCCCGGCACGTAGTGGATCTGCAGATAGTCGGCGAAGGTGACATAGCCGACCAGATACGCCAACAGCGCGAAGGTGGCGGCGGCGATGATCACCGGCATGGTGGCGAGGCCGTCGAGGCCGTCGGTCAGGTTGACCGCGTTGGAGGCGCCCACCATCACCAGCATGGCGAACGGCACGAAGCCCCAGATGCTGAGATCGACCAGCACATGCTTGGCGAAGGGCACGGCCACCTCGTTGGCCATGTTCGGCGTCGACAGCACGCTGACCGCGACACCGGCGAGCCCGGCGATGGAGAACTGCAGCAGCAGCTTCATCTTGCCGGCGATGCCCTTGCTGGAGCGCCTCGTGACCTTCAGGTAGTCGTCGATGAAGCCCACGCCGCCGAAGCCCACGGTAACGAACAGGCTGATCCAGACATATTTGTTCGACAGGTCGCACCACAGCAGCGTGCCCACGGCCATGCCGATCAGGATCAGGAACCCGCCCATGGTCGGCGTGCCCTGCTTGGTGATGATGTGGCTCGCCGGGCCGTCCTCGCGGATCGGCTGGCCCTTGCCCTGCTTGGAGCGCAGCCAATCGATGATGCGCGGCCCGAAGATCAGGCAGATGAACAGTGCCGTCAGTACCGCGCCGCCGCTGCGGAAGGTGATATAGCGGAAGACGTTGAAGGCGGTGATGTCGCCGGCCAGGGGATAGAGCAGATGATAGAGCATGGCTTTCCCCCTTAGCCCGTGGCCCGGCGCAGCGCCGGCTGGTCCTGCAGGGCCAGCAGCGCGTCTACGACCCTGGAAAGCCCGATGGCGTTCGAGCCCTTGACCATGACGACGTCGCCCGGAATGACGGTGTCGAGCACCTGGCGCACGGCGTCCTGCGCCGTGGCGCTCTCGACGACGCGCATGTTGCCGCCCAGCGCGGCGGCCATTTCCTGCATCAGCGGGCCGACGGCAACGACGATGTCGATGCCCGAGTCGCGCAGCGGCTGGCGCAGGCCCGCATGCAGCGCCGGACCCTGTTCGCCCAGCTCGCGCATGTCGCCCAGTACGGCGATGCGGCGGCCCCGGCGGCCGGGCACACTTTGCCCCAGCCCCTTGATGGCGGCCAGCATGGCGACCGGGCTGGCGTTGTAGCTCTCGTCGACGACCATCAGCTCGGCATCCCGGTAGTCAACCCGGTGGCGGCGGCCACGGCCGCGCGGCGGCTGCATCTCGGCCAGCGACAGGCCGGCCAGGCCCAGATCACCATCGACGGCGGCGACGGTGGCCAGCACCGCCAGGCTGTTCGATACCCAGTGCTCGCCGGGAATGCCGATCTTGAAGGTGACCAGCGTGCCCATGACGTCGGCGGACACGGTGCTGCAGTCCTCGTGCAGCCGCGACTTGATCATCCGCACGTCGCTGCCCTGCGACGCGCCGAACGAGATGATGCGGCTCACGCCCACCTCGGCGGCGCGGGCGGCCAGCCGGCCGAACTGGGCGTTGTCGCGGTTCAGCACCACGGCGCCGCCGGGCTGCACGCCCTCGAAGATCTCGGCCTTGGCGTCGGCGATGGCGTCGAGCGACGGGAAGAATTCCATATGCACTTCGGCGATGGTGGTGACGATCGCCACATGCGGCCGGGCGACGGCGGTCAGCGCACGCAGCTCGCCCGCATGGTTCATACCCATCTCCAGCACCGCATAGCGCGAGGCGGCGGGCGTCCGTGCCAGGGTCAGCGGCACGCCGATATGGTTGTTGAAGCTGCGCTCGCTGGCATAGGTGGCGCCGCTGCGGACAAGCGCCGCGGCGATGGCGGTCTTGGTGCCGGTCTTGCCGACGCTGCCGGTGACGCCGATCACCTTGCCGGCGATCCGGTCGCGCGATGCCGCGCCCAGCGCGGTCAAGCCAGCCAGGCAATCGTCGACCGTAACCACCGGCGTGCCCTGCGGGACGTCCGCGCCGCGCTCCACCAGCGCGCCCGACGCACCGCGCTGCAGCGCGCCCGCGATGTATTTGTGGCCGTCATGGTTGTCGCCCTTCAGCGCCACGAACAGGTCGCCCTGGTTGACCTCGCGGCTGTCGATGGCGACGCCGTATACGTCGAACGCGCCGCTCGCCGTTCCGCCGGTCGCGGCCACGATCTGCCGGGCGGTCCACAACGGCTCAGCCACGGGCGCCTCCCTCGGCGAGTGCCGCGCGGGCGGCGGCCACGTCGTCGAACGGCAGTACCGTCGCGCCGATGATCTGGCCCTGCTCATGGCCCTTGCCGGCGACAGCCAGCACGTCGCCGGGACCGAGAGAGCGGACAGCCTCGGCGATGGCCTCGCGCCGGTCGGCCACCTCGCGGGCGCCCGGCGCGGCGGCCAGGATCTCGCGGCGGATCTGGGCGGCGTCCTCGCCGCGTGGATTGTCGTCGGTGACGATGACGCT
>JBKJNE010000172.1:0-3685 GCA_046596015.1 Alphaproteobacteria bacterium | reverse complement strand
CCAATGGATTGTCAAAACCGGCTGGTGCGGTCATTTTCACAAAACATAGGAGCCGGGGTCGGGAGCGCCAGAAAAAAATGCATGTTTATAAAACTAATTATGGCGTAATATCAATTCGATACCGTAATATTCTAAAGTATAATGTTATCCGTGCTGACGAGGGCTCAGCACGCAAAATCCCGTCGTGCGACTAAAGCGTTTGAGCGCGGGAAAGGTTCCACACCCGAAACAACAAATTCAGCATGTACAATCTGTTCTGCCTTTGAGGCTCGGTTGCGGCGAAAATGCGAACGACGCCCTATCGGCCCGTTTGGATTTTATTCCGCCCGGCGCCATGACGTTGCAGGAGATATGTCCTGGAATCGCCGCCGCAACCCCTGGGACGCACGGCACGCCGAGTCGCCGCGGACCGGTCAGGTCCCGCCGTCGACCCTCGACAGCCACCGGAAAACCGCCATCGCCGCCACCGCGCCGGCAAGCTGGGCGGCGATGAAGACGGGCGCCGACGACGGGGCAATGCCGGCGAAAGTGTCAGACAGGCTTCTCGCGATGGTGACGGCCGGGTTGGCGAACGAGGTCGACGCGGTGAACCAATAGGCCGCGGTGATGTAGAGCCCGACCGCGGCCGCGGTGAAGTCCGGCTTGAACCTCATCGTCGCCAGGATCGTCGCCAGCAGGCCGAAGGTTGCGACGAATTCGGAGAACGCCTGCGCCGGCCCGGCCCGCAGCTTGGCCGACAGCTGCAGCACGGGCAGCTCGAACATCAGGTGCGCCGCCCAGGCGCCGAGGACGGCGCCGCAAACCTGCGCGGCCACATACTCAAGCGCGATCCCGGCCGGCAGCTCGCGCTTCAGGGCGAACACCATGGTGACGGCCGGATTGAAGTGCGCGCCCGACAGCGGCCCGAAAACCGTGATCAGCACGACGAGGCCGGCACCGGTCGCCAGGGTATTCCCCAGCAGCGCGATGGCGGCGTTGCCGCCGGCGAGCCGTTCTCCCATGACGCCGGAGCCGACGACGATGGCGAGCAGCAGGGCCGTCCCCAGCGCCTCGGCGACGAGGCGGCGCGGAAGGGTCACGATCGGCGGCGCGGGCGCCGCTTCGTCGGCCGGCCGGGACAAGCTACGACGCTTCCGGAAGCCGCCGGCCGATCTCGTCGAGCCGCTTTTGCAGGCTCAGCCGGTCCAGCGATTTCATCGGCAGGTTGACGAAGATCGAGATGCGGTTGGCCAGCATCCGGTAGGTATCGGCGAACGCGACGCGGATCTCGGCCTCGGTGCCTTCCGCCATCGCCGGATCGGGAATGCCCCAATGCGCGGTCATCGGCTGGCCCGGCCAGAGCGGGCAGACCTCGTTGGCGGCGTTGTCGCAGACCGTGAACACGAAATCCAGCCGGGGCGCGCCAGCCGCGGCGAACTCGTTCCACGACTTGGAACGAAGGCCGCCGGTCGGGTGATTGAGCGTCGCGAGCAGGTCGAGCGCATGGGGATGCACCTCGCCCTTCGGCTGGCTGCCGGCGCTGAAGCCGCGGAAGCGGCCCAGACCTTCGCGGTTCATGATCGCCTCGGCGATGATCGACCGGCAGGAGTTGCCGGTGCACAGGAACAGCACGTTGTAGATCGACGGGTCGTCCATGACCGGCCTCAGCAGCAGGCTTTTTCGGCAACCTTGGGCGTCGCCGCGCAGCAGGCGGATTTCGGCACGTCGCCGGCGGCGATGTCGTCGCCATAGACCGGGCTTTCGCCCGTCGTCAGGAAGGTCTCCCAGGCGATGCCCTCGGGATCGCGGATCCAGGTCTTTTCCGATTTCGCATAGCAGCAGGTGGTCTCGCCCTGGTCGAGCAGCGGCCCGCCTGCCTGCTTGAGACGGTCATGGACCTCGCCCAGCTCGGCGGCGTCCTCGACCTGGATGCCCAGATGATCGATGCCCTTGGTGTCGCCGCGCGTGGTGATCGCGAAGTTCACCCGGGGATCGTCCAGCATCCACTTGGCGTAGTCGGGCTTCACCAGCGACGGCTCGGCGGCGAACAGGCTCGAATAGAACCGGATCGACTGGTCGAGGTCGGCGACGGCGACGTTCACATGAAAGCGCTTCATTGGATCACTCCATTGTTCGAGGGTTCGCAGCAATCGGCGGACGCGGCCGGCGCGCAGCATCCCGCCAGCACGCTGTCCAGCAGCGGCGAGCAGATTTCCGGACGCCCCTGGCAGCAGTCCTCCACCAGGAAGCCCAGCAGGCCGCGCATGGCGGTGACGTCGACCGCATAGACGATCGACCGGCTGTGTCGCGTGGATCCCACCAGCCCCGCGTTGGACAGGACGGACAGGTGCGTCGACAGGGTGCTCGCCGGAAGGTCCAGCTCGCGGGCGATGTCGCCCGCCGCCATGCCCTCCGGCCCCTGCCGGACCAGCAGCCTGAACACGCGCAGCCGGCTGTCCTGCGCCAGCGCCGAGAGAGCCTGAATTGCCGATTCCATTTCCATATTTCTATAATTGCCGAAATAACGGATGAATGTCCAGCGGTTTTTTGAGGTCAGGCGTCCGCCGCGTCCTCGTCGATGAAGACGGTGCCGGCCTCGTCCCAGGTGAAGCGCCAGGTTTTGCCCTTGCGTACATTGGCGACCATGGCCGGCCGGAAACAGGCGACGCAGGTGCCCCTGCGACGCCGGACGCTGGGATAGACCACGCCCGCCGAGCCGTCTTCCAGCAACGCCTCGCCCAATGCCTGCGACGCCACGTAGGAGTCCGGGGCCAGGCATTCGGCGAACTGGGCGTCGCCGCGCAGGTCGTGGAACGTGCCGCCGAAATCCGCCATGTAGTCGTCATAGGTGACGGTCTCGCGCCAGCCGCCGATCTCGGCCAGTTCCACGCCCCTGTGAAACGCGACCTCGGCCTGGGCGGTCGCCAGGTCGAACGCCGCGTACCACGCGCCGCGCTCGGGCCCGTTGAACCGGCTGCCCAGCGGATGGGCGTGACAGAACGCGGCGTTGACGATGCGGTAGTGCGGCACGCCGAACACCAGTTCGCGGGTGCCGATGCCGGGCAGCCGGTCGTTCTCGGCCAGCAGCCGGTCATTGGTGGCGTGGTCCAGGTCGAAGATATCCTTCAGGTGGTCGTCATCGTCGGCGATCCGCGCCAGCACGCTGTCGCCGCCATCGCTGTAGCGCGACGGG
This sequence comes from Alphaproteobacteria bacterium, assembly GCA_046596015.1. Classification (GTDB taxonomy): domain Bacteria; phylum Pseudomonadota; class Alphaproteobacteria; order SMXS01; family SMXS01; genus RI-34. The sequence continues at coordinate 513 of JBKJNE010000172.1, read as the reverse complement.
ATCAGGCGGTGGGTGTCGTTCTGCCGGATGGCGTTGGCCGCGGGCAGCCTCACGCGCCGCCCCGCCTCGCATCGAGCAGACGCCGCACCGTCTGCAGCGCGGGCACGCCGCCCCGGCACATGAAATCCAGCGGCGTCCGGCCGCCGAAGATGCGGTTGCTGTTGGGCAGGCCCGCCCAGGCATCGGCCAGGCTCGCCGAGTAAAGAATGTTCAACGCCTTGAAGATGCCCACCAGGTACGAGATGCGGGTCAGCCGGTCCGCGTCGAGCACGCGCGTCCCGGTCTTCTTCAACTCGTAATACGGGCCGTTCGACATGCCGCCCAGCAGCGCCCGCGCGTCTTCGTCGCGCACCGACCAGCGCTCCATGATGTTGAAGAACGCCTTCACCGCCGACGGACTGAGCCGCTCCCGCTCGCCTCGTGCCGTCAGGTCGATGACGGGCGACGGATCATGGCGGCTGGCTGGGTATTGCTGTGACTGCATCAAGATCTCCTGTTTCAGAGTATATATAC
>JBKJNE010000019.1:0-3690 GCA_046596015.1 Alphaproteobacteria bacterium | reverse complement strand
CGGGGCTGGTCAGTACCGAGAAGGTCGGCCGGACCCGGATGTGCGCGCTGCGTATCGAGCAGCTCGACCTGGTCGACCGCTGGTTCGACGACCGCCGGGCGCACTGGGAGCGCAGGATCGATCGGTTGGACGCCTATCTGGCAAAGGGAGACGGGACATGACGCTCATTCATTCTCTCATCGAGGTTCGGCGGACGCTGAAGGCGCCGCCGGCCCGGGTCTTCGCGGCGTGGCAGGACACGCGGGTGCTGGAGCAATGGAGCTCGCCGGGCGACGACGGCTGGTCGGCCGGCGTGACCGACCATGCTTTCGAGGTCGGCGGGCTGAAACGGATCGTGTTCGGGCCTCCCGGCGAGGAGCCCTACGTCGAGGAATCCCGCTATCTCGATATCGTCCGCGATGCCTACATCATCAATTCGGAGCGCATCCTAAAGGGGCCGGTGCTGATCTCCGCGTCGTTGATCACGCTGGAGTTTGCCGCCGCTGCGGGCGGCTGCGACCTGTTTGTAACGGACCAGATCACGCTGCTGTCGCCGACCGACGACCCGGACAACCGGCGGCGGGGATGGGGCGAGGTGCTGGGCAAGCTGCAGGGCTTCGTCGAGATCGCATAGCCGGCGTCACAACCGGTTCAGGTCCCACACATAGGACACGAACGCCTCGTCGTCCGCCGTCCCGCCCGACGCCTCGTAGGTCCGGCGCGCGGCGGTGTTCGACACTTCCGTGCCCACCCACATCTCGAAGCAGCCGGCGTCGCGCGCCGTCTGGGCCAGCAGCCGCATCATGGCTTTGGCCAGGCCGCGCCGCTGGTGGCTTTCGGCGACCGCCAGCTCGTTCACCCAGAACTGGGGCCGCGTCTTGTCCGGATGGGCATAGCGCACCGCCGAGGCGAAGCCGACCATGACGCCGCCGTCGATCGCCGCCGCCATATAGTGGCGCGGATCGTCCAGGAACGCCCGCGTCGCCGCCGGATCGAGCGGATCGTCGAACAGGTCCGGCGGGACCGAGGCGAACAGGGGTTCGTCATCGACGGTCAGCAGACGGATGGTTGCGGGCACGCGCATCCTCCTCGCCGGGTATAGGGACCAAACGCTGATTTTGGACTGGACGCCAGAAGGGAAACAAGAGTGAGGCGACAGATCTCCGAGGAGACGCGCTCATGGTCGCTTCGTGTACCGGAAGACCAGCGGAAAAAGCGCGGCGACAAGCTGCGCCGAAAGGCCGAGCAGCCCCGCTGGGCTCGTCAGCGCCGCCCACTGCTCGGCGCCCGTCCGGCCGAACAGCGTCAGGCCAAGCAACAGTTCGGCGGCCAGCAGCAGCCCAAGGAACCACGCGCCCATCGCCGCGCGGTTTGACATTTCGTATGGAACCGACCACCGCCGGACAATCCAGCGGCAGGCAAGCCACGAGGCCAGCAGCATCACCGGCGTTTCCGCGACGGTTGCGGCCAACTCGCCGATCCGGGGCGCCACCAAGATCACCCGGACCGTGCCCAGCGCGAAGCCGAGAGCGAACAGAACGCCGAAGTAGACGCTTCCGGCGATCAACGCGCGTTTCAACGACGGATCCGGGGCAGCGCCCGGGTCGCCCTGATCGGCCGAACCACATCGTCATGCGATGGGCCACGCCCCGCCAGGCAGGCGCCACCGCCGGCCAGCGCCGCCGCTCCTCCAGCCCCGATCAGCAACTGTCCCGGGTTGACCAACGCGACGCCTCCTCGTGCCGACCACGGAGTATGCCCAGAGAGTGGGGATGATATCGCAGTTTCCGCCATCACTCTTGAAGAGTGCTATCGCTTTTGATATTTTGATAGCATCGCAGTCAGCCAGCGGAGGACGCCATCATGGCCGCCGTCACCATTCGCAACCTCTCCGAGGAAGCGCACCGCGCCCTGAAGGTCCGCGCGGCGCAGCACAATCGCAGCGCGGAAGCGGAAATGCGCGCCATTCTGGAGGCCGCCGTGCGCCCCGAAGGACGGCTGCGGCTCGGCACAGCCCTTTCGGAGTTGAGCCGGAAGATCGGGCTCACCAATGCCGATGTCGAGGCGCTCGAAAACGCTCGCGACACCCGACCCGCCAAGCCGATGCGCTTCGGATGATCCTGCTCGACACCAATGTCGTCTCAGAGGCGATGAAGCCCGACCCCTACCCATCGGTTCGTGACTGGCTCGACGCCCAGGTGGCGGAGACGCTGTTTCTCTCCAGCGTCACCATTGCCGAGCTGTTGTTTGGCATCGGCGCCCTGCCCAACGGCAAGCGCAAGGACGCTCTGGCAGCGGCACTGGACGGCGTGCTGGAACTGTTCGTGGCGCGCATTCTGCCCTTCGATACCCAGGCGGCGGGGCGCTACGCCGATCTCGCCGTCAAGGCACGAGCAGCCGGAAAGGGCTTCCCCACACCCGATGGCTATATCGCTGCGATCGCCGCCGCGCACGGATTCGCCGTGGCGTCGCGCGACACCAGCGCATTCACCGCGGCCGGCCTGACGGTGATCGATCCTTGGATCGTTGCGAATTGACCCGCATTCCGGCTCCCGGCCAAGGCTCGCCAACCGACCTACAGTTTCGTGGTTTCGATGTGTTTTGGTGACACCTTACTAAATCCGCCAGCCGTCTGATCGCACGCCGCCCAGACATACTGGCCAGCGCCCGCCTTGACTCCCACCCTCCGCCTGCTACCTTCCTCCTACGCCTCACGCCCTTGCGGGAGAGACCGGTCCTTGCCGGCGCCGAAGAAGCAACCGCCCCGGAAACTTTCAGGCAAAAGGACCGCACGGGTACAGGCACTCTGGAAAGCAGACGCATCGGTTCGCCGGTGCTGCTCACCGAAGGAGTAAGCCGGCCAGGTCCGTCGTCACGGGCCGAAACCGGGCAAATCTCTCAGGTTCCGAAGACAGAGGGGGCAGCCTTCGTCCAGCCGGGCGCGGGTGGTCCGCCCACATGTCAGGAACCCGATGTCCGCTCCGGAAACGCTGCTCACTACGCCGTTACACGCATTGCACCGCGAGCTCGGCGCCGAGTTCGGCGGCTTCGCCGGCTACGACATGCCGATTCGCTATCCGGCCGGGATCATGGCCGAGCACCTGCACTGCCGCGCGTCGGCGGCGCTGTTCGACGTGTCGCACATGGGCCAGGTGCTGGTGAAGGGGCCGAACGTCATCGCCGCGCTGGAGAAGCTGGTGCCCGGCGACATCGAGGCGCTGAAGGTGGGCCGCCAGCGCTACACCCTGTTCACCAATGCCCGCGGCGGCATCATGGACGATCTGATGGTCACCCGCCGCGAGACCGACCTGTTCGTGGTGGTGAACGCCGGCTGCAAGACCGAGGACTTCGCCCACATGAAGGCGCACATGCCGCCCGGCACCGTCGCCATGATCGACGACCGGGCGCTGATCGCGCTGCAGGGGCCGCAGGCGGTTGCGGTCATCGCCCGCATGGACCCGCGAATTTCGACCGTGCCGTTCATGGGCGCGACGGAGCTGAAACTGAACGGCCTGGACTGCTGGGTGTCCCGCTCGGGCTATACCGGCGAGGACGGCGTCGAGATTTCCGTGCCGGCCCATGGCGCCGAGGCGCTGGCGCGGCATCTGCTCGCCCAGCCCGAGGTGATGCCTGCCGGTCTTGGCGCGCGGGATTCGCTGCGGCTGGAAGCCGGCCTGTGCCTTTATGGCAATGACATTGACACTAGTACCA
>JBKJNE010000017.1:0-3611 GCA_046596015.1 Alphaproteobacteria bacterium | reverse complement strand
AGCGCCGACTTGATATCCATGTCTTTCTCCACGTGCCCTTCCCTCTTCATCGCCGCTCTTTAACCTCAGAATGTTTCAATCCGGATCACCTCGGGCTTTTCCGCGATGAAGGGTAGTTTGGCGATCTTCGCCAGCGCGCGCATCATCTTCGCCTCGGCGACCTCGTGCGTGGTCATCACGAAGCTGACCGGCTGGCCCGAGCCGTTGGGCCGCTGCAGCAACTCCTCCATGGACACCGACTCGTCGCGCAGGGCGGCGGCGATCTCGGCGATCACGCCCGGCTGGTCGTCGACCGAAAGCCGCACGTAATAGCGGCCTTCGTTGCCGTCCATGGTGAGGTGTTTCGTTTTGCCCGGGCCGGCGACCGGCGGCGACAGCACCGCATGGGTATGTCCCTGGGCGATGTCGATGAGGTCGGCGGCCACGGCCGACGCGGTCGGACCGGCGCCCGCGCCCCGCCCCTGATAGACGGTCTGGCCGACGAAATCGCCCTCGGCGACCACGGCGTTGAACACCCCGCCCACCGCGGCGATGGCCGTGTCGGCGGCGACCAGGCAGGGATGCACCCGCTGCAGCAGGCCCTTCTCGCCATGGGTCGCGATGCCGATCAGCTTGATCCTGTAGCCCAGCTCGGCGGCGAACTCGATGTCGAGCGGCGTCACCTGCCGGATGCCCTCGATGAAGATCGCTTCGAAGTCGAGCGGCGTGCCGAACGCGACGCTGGCCAGGATCGCCAGCTTGTGCGCGGTGTCGATGCCGTCGACGTCGAAGCTGGGATCGGCCTCGGCATAGCCGAGCTGCTGCGCCTCGGCGAGCACGTCCCCGAACGCCCGGCCGGTGTATTCCATCTCGGTCAGGATGTAGTTGCAGGTGCCGTTGAGGATACCGTAGATGCGCGACAGGCTGTTGCCGGCGAGACCCTCGCTCAGCGCCTTGACGATGGGGATGCCGCCCGCGACCGCCGCCTCGAAGCGCAGCGCCGCGCCCTGCTTCTCGGCCAGCGCCGCGAGCCGCGGACCGTGCCGGGCGATCAGCGCCTTGTTGCCGGTGACCACCGACTTGCCGGCGGTAAGCGCCGCCTCGACCAGCTCGGCCGCGATGCCGTCGGCGCCGCCGATCAATTCGACGACCACGTCCACGTTGGCGTCCGACGCCAGCGCCATGGCGTCGTCATGCCAGGCTATGCCGTCGAGCGCGATGCCGCGGTCGCGGCCCTTGTGGCGCGCGGAAACGGCGGTCACCCTGATCTCGCGGCCGCAGCGATGGGCGATCAGCGCGCCGTGCCGGTTCAGCAGCTGCAATACGCCGCCGCCGACCGTACCGAGGCCGGCGACGCCGACGCGAAGCGGCTCGCTCATGCGCTCGCCACCTTCAGCTCCTGCACGCCGCTGCCGAGGAACTTGCGGACGGCGCGGGCGGCCTGGCGGATACGCTGCTCGTTCTCGACGATGGCGATGCGCACATGGTTGTCGCCGTACTCGCCGAAACCGATGCCCGGCGCGACCGCGACGGATGCCTCCTGCAGCAGCAGCTTGGCGAACTCGTTGGAGCCGAGATGGGCATACGGCTCCGGCACCGGTACCCAGGCGAACATGGTCGCCTCCGGACTGGGAATGTCCCAGCCGGCCTGGGCGAAGCTGGAGACCAGCACATCGCGCCGATGTTTGTAGATCTGGCGGGCTTCCTCGACGCAGTCCTGCGGGCCGTTGAGCGCGGCGGTCGCCGCCACCTGGATCGGCGTGAACGCGCCGTAGTCCAGATACGACTTGATGCGCGACAGGGCCGAGATCAGCTTGGGATTACCGGCGGCGAAGCCGATGCGCCAGCCGGGCATGGAATAGGTCTTGGACATGGAGGTGAACTCCACGGCCACGTCCCTGGCGCCCGGCACCTGCAGGATCGACGGCGGCGGCACGTCGTTGAAATAGATCTCGGCATAGGCCAGGTCCGACAGCACATAGAGGTTGTGCTTGCGGCAGAAATCGACGACCTCGGCATAGAAGTCCAGATCGACGACCTTGGCCGTCGGATTGGCCGGGAAGTTCACCACCACGGCCATCGGCGCCGGCACCGAATGCTTCACGGCGTGGGCCAGCCCGCGCATGAAGTTGGCGGTGAAATCGCCGTCCAGCGCCATCGGCAGATGCCGGATGGCCGCGTCGGCGATGATGAAGCCGAAGGCATGGATCGGATAGGACGGATTCGGCACCAGGATCACGTCGCCCGGCGCGCTGATCGCCGACGCCAGGTTGGCTAGGCCTTCCTTGGAGCCAAGGGTGACGATCACCTCGGTTTCCTGGTTCAGGTCGACGCCGAAGCGGCGGCCGTAATAGTTCACGAACGCCTTGCGCAGGCCCGGCACGCCGCGCGATTGCGAATAGCGGTGGGTGCGCGGGTTCCTCACCGTCTCGACCAGCTTCTCGACGATATGCTGCGGCGTCGGCAGGTCCGGATTGCCCATGCCGAAGTCGATGACGTCCTCGCCCCGAGCTCGCGCGGCTGCCTTCATCGCATTCACTTCGGCGAACACATACGGAGGCAGGCGTTTGATGCGATGAAACTCGGCGGACATGGTTCCTTACTTTCGGTTGGGAAGCACTCTAATAGCAGGGTGGCAAGGCAAGTCAAAGCGCATCCTGTTTCGGTTTTCCGGGGCATATCTGATGCGCCGGAATAACGGGTGCGCAGGGCGGATTCGCGGTTACTTTTCTCTCCGGCGCCATTTCGGGTAAGCTACAAGCCAAGGGAACGGAGGACCTCCAATGACGTCGCACGAAAACGGATCCGGCCAGATGGGCTACAGCCCCGAACTGGCGGAGAACCTCGGGCAGATCGCGATGGAGTACCAGAAGCTCCTCACCGCTTTCCTCAAGAAGCCGCAGGCCTCCGCACAGGACGTGCCCGGCTTCGATCCCACCAAGATGGCCGACGCCTGGGTGGAGCTGGCCTCGAGCTGGATGAACAACCCGTCCAAGGTCATCGAAGCCCAGCTCGAGCTGTGGCGCGACCTGATGGTGCTGTGGCAGAACATGGCGCTGCGCGCCGTCGGCCAGGAGCCGCCGCCCGTGGCCGAACCTGCGCCCGGCGACCGGCGCTTCGCCGGCGAGGACTGGACCAAGAACCAGATCTTCGACTTCATCAAGCAGTCCTACCTGGTCACCTCGCGCTGGTTCACCAACTCGATCCGCGACGCCGAGGGCCTCGACGAGCGCACCCGCAAGAAGCTGGAGTTCTTCTCCAAGCAGTTCGTCGACGCCATGTCGCCGACCAACTTCGTGCTGACCAACCCCGAAGTGATGAAGGAAACATTCGAGACCGGCGGCGAGAACCTGGTCCGCGGCCTGAAGAACGTGCTGAAGGACCTGGACCGCGGCAACGGCCAGCTCGCCATCTCGATGACCGACTTCGACGCCTTCGAGGTGGGCCGCAACGTGGCGGCGACACCGGGCAAGGTGGTGTTCCAGAACGACGTGATCCAGCTGATCCAGTACACGCCGACCACCGACACGGTGTTCGAGACGCCGCTGATGATCATGCCGCCATGGATCAACAAGTTCTACATCCTCGACCTGCAGCCGAAGAACTCGTTCATCCGCTGGGCGCTGTCCGAG
>JBKJNE010000530.1:0-15347 GCA_046596015.1 Alphaproteobacteria bacterium | reverse complement strand
GCTTGTCGATGTTTCCGAAACGCCACGAGTTGACGCAGATCCAGGCCAGATCCTCCATAGGATCCCCGAAATGGGCAATTTCCCAGTCCAGCACCGCGCGGACGCCTTCGGGGCCGTAGATGATGTTGCCGTTGCGATAGTCGCCATGCACCAGGGTGACCCGGTCACGCGCGGGCACCCGTTCCTTCAGCCAGCGCAGCGCGTAGTCGAACACCGGCGACGGCGACCATTCGAGGAAATATTTCTCGTAGGCGTTCCAGGTGTTCTGCCATTGCTGCTGGGGCGTGATCTCATCGAGGAAATCCAGCTCGCCCATGGGCACGTCGTGGATCGAGGCGGCGGCCTCGCCGCACTGGCCGGCCATCTTCGGCCGCGCGTCGGCGTAGAGGTCGTCGCGCAGCACGCGCGGCGCCAGCGTCTCGCCGGCCACGCGGTCCATGACGAAGCCGACGCCCAGTCCGTCCTCGGGCCGCAGCACGTAGCGCACATTCGGCGCCTTGACACCGTGACTGTGGCAGATTTGTATCAGCCTGGCTTCGTGGACCTGGCCGATGGCGGTCGAGCGGGTTTCCGGCACGCCGCCGGGCGCGCGGCGCAGGATCAGCTGCTGAACGCCTTCCGCCGTCGGCGCGTCGAACGACCAGGTCTCCTGGGACGCGCCGGCCGACAGCCGCTTCAGGTCGGCGATCCCCACCGCCGACAAATATTTCCGTGTCGCGGCGTCCAGCGCCGCGTCGATGCTACCACCCGCCATCAGCCAGCCACTTCTCCACCATCCAAAGCCTGTCCGAACCCCAGAAGGGCTCGCCGTCGACGACGATGTAGGGCGAGCCGAACACGCCCTTCTCCATCGCCTGTTCCGTGAGGCGCTTGTAGCGCGCCTTCATGTCCGGGTCGTCGACGCTGTTCCGGTAAGCATCCGCGTCGAAGCCCATCTTGCCGATCTCCGCCGCGATCCAGTCCGGGTCGCAGGCGTTGGCCGCCTCGCAATAGAGCGCATGGTAGATGCCCAGGGCAAGCCGCTTGGCGGCTTCCTCGTCACGGTCGGCCAACCAGTAGAACGCCCGGCCCGCGACCGCTACGTTGGCGCTGCGCATGTCGGCCACGTTCCATGGCTCGACGCCATGGAGCCGCGCCAGCCGCGGCACGTCGCGCTTGAAGTATTCGCCCTTGATGGGATAGGCGACCATCGGCTTGTCGAAACCGGTCGCGATGGCCACGGTGCGCAGGTTGAACGGCCGCCAGCTTACGGTCCTGCCATATCTCACGGCCAGCGCATCGATCCGTCTCGCGGCGAAGAATCCGAACGGCGAGATGAAGTCGAAATAGAAATCGATGGGCGTGCTGATCGGTGCCTCCCCTGGCCGGCGGCCATCCTGTAGCACGCTTGCATCAATGCAAGAATATTCTGCAACACTGGCGGCGGCGCACCTTGTCAGGACCCTGGACCGAACCTAAAACAACGGCTGCCTGGTGCCGGATTCCCATAGTGTCGAAAGTGTTCCCCGCCGTTCCGTCCAATGCCCCCGCGAAGGGGCGGACGGACCTGTATTCGCCGCGTTATCGCTGGTATGTGCTCGGCCTGCTGACAGTGGTTTTCGCGTTCAGCCACATGGACCGCAACATCATCGCGATCCTGCTGAACTCCATCGCCGCCGACCTGAAGCTGACCGACGCCGAGGCGGGCGCCATCTCGGGCCTGGCCTTCGCGGCCACCTACATCGTGCTGGGCATTCCGCTGGCATGGGTCGCCGACCGGCACAAGCGCAAGCGCATCATCTCGGCATCGCTGGCGCTTTGGAGCGTGATGACCGCCCTTTGCGGCATGACCCAGAACATGTGGCAGCTATTCCTGGCCCGCATGGGCGTGGGGCTGGGCGAGGCAGGCTGCGTGCCGGCGGCCCAGTCGATCATCTCCGACTACGTGCCGCGCGAACGCCGCGCGCTGGCCATGGCGATCTTCGGCCTGGGCGTGCCCATCGGCACCCTGGCCGGATTCGCGATCGGCGGCGTGATCAACGATGCCTATGGCTGGCGCATGGCCCTGTTCACCGTGGGCCTTCCCGGCCTGCTGGTCGCCGCGGTGCTGCAGAAGACCCTGCGCGAGCCGCCGCGCGGGATGTCCGACAAGGTCGAGGCGGCAAGCAAGGACTCGCTGCCCACGTTCCGGGAGACGCTTGCGTTCCTGCTGAGGCGGCGCACGCTGGTCCACCTCACCATCGGCACGTCGCTGATCGTGTTCGGCGGCTACGGCTCGCAGACCTGGATTCCGGCGTTCTTCGAACGCTCGCACGGCCTGACCTCGGGCCAGATCGGCCTGTGGCTGGGGCCATCGCTGGTGGTGGGCGGTGTCGGCGGCACGCTGCTGGGCGGCTGGCTGGCCGACAAGCTGGCCGTGAAGGATGCGCGCTGGTACGTGTGGATTCCGGCCATCGCCATGATCCCGGCGATTCCGATCTCGGCGCTCGTCCTGCTGCTGCCGGCCACCATCTACACCGTGTTCGACATCCCGGTGCATACCTACGTCATCTCCATCGCGCTGATGGCGCTGCCGGGCGCCGCCTATTCGTGCTATCTGGGGCCGGTCAACGCGCTGATCCAGCAGATCGTGGCGATCCGCATGCGCGCCACCGCCGTCGCCATCTTCCTCACCTTCACCAACCTGGTGGGGATGGGCCTGGGACCTTACGCGATGGGCGACGTCAGCGACTTCATGGCCGCGCGATTCGGCCAGGAATCGCTGCGCTACACCATGCTGTCCTTCCTGTTCATCTATGCCTGGGCCGCGTTCCATTTCTACCGCGCCGGCAAGCATATCAAGACCGACCTGGACGTCCTCGACAGCTAGCAGTCGACCGCGTGGCGGGGCGCTGCTATCACGGCGGGCATGACCGAGGCTGAAACCCCATCCGGCAAGGGCGCGGCGGACGAGAACTTTCCCGTCGGCTCGTTCCTGCTGCCCAGGACGCTGCGGCCGCATGTGGCGGTGTACTACGCCTTTGCACGCGCCATCGACGACGTCGCCGACAACCCGCATCTGCCCGCCGGCGAGAAGATCGCCCGGCTGGAGGGATTCGCCCGGGCGGTGCGCGGCGAGAGCGACGATCCGGCCTATGCGAAGGCCCATGCCATCCGCCGCAGCAACCAGCAGACCGGCGTCAGCGACAAGCACTGCCTCGACCTGATCTCGGCGTTCAAGCAGGACGCGGTGAAGGGCCGCTACGAAAGCTGGGACGAACTGATCGACTATTGCGACCGGTCAGCCTCGCCCGTTGGCCGCTACCTGCTCGACCTGCACGGCGAGGACACGGCCGGCTACGCGCGGTCGGATGCCCTGTGCAATGCGCTGCAGGTCATCAACCACCTGCAGGACTGCGCCGACGACTATGCCGGGATGGACCGGGTCTATCTGCCGCAGGCCTGGCTTCGCGAGGCGGGCGCCGCCACCGGGGATCTCGCCGGGCCGGTCACGACACCCGGCCTGCGCCGGGTGATGGATCAATGCCTCGACGGCGTCGAAGCGCTGTTACGGGACGCGCGGCGGCTTCCCGGCGTGTTGACGAGCCGGCGCCTCGCCCTCGAATCGGCGGTCATCATCCGGATCGCCGAGCGGCTGACCCTGCGGCTGATGCGCGAGGACCCGATCGCCACGCGCGTCGAGCTGAGCAGGCCGGCGGCCATGCGATGCGCGGCCTCGGGCGTGCTCGACGTGCTGCTGGGCCGGAAGCGGTGATACTCGCCGGGCTGGGCCTGCTGACGCTCGCCATCTGGGCGTGGCTGCTGCTGTTCCACCACCGGTTCTGGCGTGCCGACCAACGCCTCGCCAAGGCGGGCGGCCGGGAGTTCTGGCCATCCGTCGTCGCGATCGTGCCCGCGCGCAACGAGGCGCCGTCCATCCGCGCCTGTGCGCAAGCGCTGGCCAGGCAGGATTACGCCGGCGACCTCGACATCATCGTCGTCGACGATTCGAGCATGGACGGCACCGGCGACATCGCTCGGGCGGTCGGCGGGCCGGTCCAGGTGGTCGCGGGAGAGCCGCTGCCCGCCGGCTGGAGCGGCAAGCTGTGGGCGCTCGAAACCGGCCTGCGCCACGCCGCCGCCCTGCGCGCCGACTATGTCTGGTTCTCCGACGCCGACATCGTCCATGAGCCCCATGTGCTGGCCGATCTTGTCGGTCTCGCCGAGGAACGGCGGCTGGACATGGTGTCGCTGATGGCCCGGCTCCACTGCACGTATTTCTGGGAGAGGCTGGTGGTGCCGGCCTTCGTGTTCTTCTTCCAGATGCTCTATCCGTTCCCCGCCGTGAACGACCCGAAGTCGAAGATCGCCGGCGCGGCGGGCGGCTGCGTGCTGCTGCGCCGGGACGCGCTGGCGCGGATCGGCGGCATCGGCGCGATCCGGGGCGATCTGATCGACGACTGCGCGCTGGCGGCGGCGGTGAAGCGGTCGGGCCGACCGATCTGGCTGGGCCTCGCGGACGGCACGCGGAGCCTGCGCGCATCCCCCACATTGATCGATCTCTGGCGCATGGTGACGCGGACCGCCTTTACGCAGTTGCGGTATTCCGGCGTGGTGCTGGCGGGCACGCTCGCGGGCCTCGCCATCACCTTCCTCGCGCCGCCGGTGCTGGTGCTCGCCTGGCCCGTTCACCACAACATGATCGCCGGACTGACCGGGTCGCTGGCCTGGGCCGGCATGGTGACGGCCTATTGGCCGACACTGCGCGACTACGGCAGAACGGCACCGGAGGCACTGCTGCTGCCGATGACGGCGGTGCTCTACGGGGCCATGACGCTGGACTCGGCGATCAACTACTGGCGTGGCACGGCCAGCAGCTGGAAAGGGCGACAGTATCAAAAAGGTCACACATGATCGGCGACTGAGCCATGCCGCGACAAGGCGTTGGCGTAGGGCTGACGATGAACTACCATATATGGAATATGATCAGGGTTTCAGACGCTTCCCGACGCATATTGCTATGCAAAACGGCCGGGGCAGTGTAACCGTCCCGTCCCACGGACCATGACCATCAACGACTTGGACAAATGGCGTCAAAGACTCCGCTACTCGACAGGATCGTCACTCCGGATAACCTGCGCGCGCTGGAACCGGGCCAACTTCGGCAGGTCGCCGACGAGCTGCGGGCGGAGATCGTCGATGCGGCGTCGCAGACCGGCGGCCATTTCGGCGCGGGACTGGGCGTCATCGAGCTGACGGTCGCGCTGCACTACGTGTTCAAGACGCCGGCCGACCGGGTGATCTGGGACGTCAGCCACCAGGCCTATCCGCACAAGATCCTGACCGGCCGCCGCGACCGCATCCGCTCCATCCGCCAGAAAGGTGGTCTCTACGGCTTCACCAAGCGTAGCGAGAGCGAGTACGATCCGTTCGGCGCCGCGCACAGCTCGACCTCCATCTCCGCCGCGCTCGGCATGGCCGTGGCGCGCGACATGAAGGGCGGCGACAACAACGTCATCGCGGTGATCGGCGACGGCGCGATGAGCGCCGGCATGGCGTTCGAGGCCATGAACAACGCCGGCTCGCTGAATTCGCGGCTGCTGGTCGTGCTGAACGACAACGCCATGTCGATCGCACCGGCCGTCGGCGCGCTGAGCCATTACCTGGCCCGCGTCGTCGACGAGAACCCGCTGCTGTCGCTGGCCGACATCGAGGCGCGCCTGGAAGCCGCCTTCCCGTCCGACTTCGCCGAGGCCGAAGCGCGCGCCAAGGCCTATGCGGGCGCCGAGAGCAGGGGCACCCTTTTCGAGGATCTGGGCTTCACCTATGTGGGTCCGGTCGATGGCCACAACGTCGACCATCTGGTGAGCGTGCTCGACCGCATCCGCGACAGCGACAAGCAAGGTCCGGTGCTGCTGCACATCGTCACGGAAAAGGGCCACGGCCATCCGTTCAGCGCGCCGAACGTGGAAAAGTACCATTCGGTTGGCAAGTTCAACCCGGACACGCTGGAGCAGGCCAAGTCGTCCCCGAAAGCGCCGAGCTACACCAGCGTGTTCGCCCAGGGCCTGATCGAGGAAGCCGAGCACGATCCGTCCATCGTCGCGATCACCGCCGCCATGCCGTCTGGCACTGGCCTCGACATCTTCGGCAAGCGCTTCCCCGAGCGCACCTATGACGTGGGCATCGCCGAGCAGCATGCGGTGACGTTCGCCGCCGGCCTCGCGACCGAAGGCATCCGCCCAGTCGTCGCGATCTACTCGACCTTCCTGCAGCGTGCCTATGACCAGGTGGTGCATGACGTCGCCATCCAGCGCCTTCCCGTGCGCTTCGCCATGGACCGCGCCGGTCTCGTCGGCCAGGACGGCGCGACCCACGCCGGCAGCTACGACCTGGCCTATCTGTGCTGCCTGCCGGATTTCGTGGTGATGGCGCCGGCCGACGAGGCCGAGCTGAAGCACATGCTGGTCACCTCGCTGGCCATCGACGACCGCCCTTCGGCGCTGCGCTATCCGCGTGGCGAAGGCGTCGGCGTCCCTCTGCCCCACCGCGGCGAGGTGCTGCCCATCGGCAAGGGCCGAATCCTGCGCGAGGGCAACCGCATCGCTCTGCTGTCGCTGGGCTCGCGCCTGCACGAATGCCTGCGCGCTGCCGATGAGCTGGGTCATTACGGCCTGCGCCCGACCGTGGCCGACGCGCGCTTCGCCAAGCCGCTCGACACCGCATTGATCCGCAGCCTGGCGCTGGAACACGAGGTGCTGGTGACGATCGAGGACGGCGCCGCCGGCGGCTTCGGCGCCCACGTGCTGCAGCACATGGCCGGCGCCGGCCTGCTCGACAAGGGTCTGAAGGTTCGCACCATGACCCTGCCCGATTTCTTCGTCGGCCACGGCACACCCGAGCAGCAATATGCCGAAGCGGGCTTGACGTGGTCCGATGTGGTCACGACAGTGCTGGGAGCGCTCGGCCAGCCGCAACTCGTGCGGGAGGTCGGCGCCAACTGATCCCTGGTATCGACGTGGCGCTCGCTCAACAGACATCATCCCATATGCCGCCGGCCGCCGCGGATCTTGCGCGGGTGCGCGAGACCGTGACGGCCGCGGGGTCGTCGTTCTACTGGGCGATGCGGTTCCTGCCGCCCGAGAAGCGGGACGCCATATTCGCCGTATACGCCTTCGCCCGCGAGGTGGATGACATCGCCGACGGCGGCGACTCCGACGACGTCAAGCGCGCCGGCCTGGAGGCCTGGCGGTCCGAGATCGAGGCGCTGTATCAGGGATCGCCCGGCCACGCGATCACCCGCGTGATCGCACCCGCCATCCACGCCTACCATCTCGAGAAGAAGGACTTCATCGCCCTGATCGACGGCATGGAGATGGACGGCATCGGCCCGATCCGCGCGCCGGCGATGGATGACCTGATCCTGTATTGCGACCGCGTCGCCTGTGCCGTCGGCCGGCTGTGCGTGTGCATCTTCGGCGAGCCCGGGCCGGCCGGACAAGCCGTTGCCGACCATCTGGGCCTGGCGCTGCAGCTCACCAACATCCTGCGCGACATCGAGGAGGACGCGGCCATGGGCCGGCTCTACCTGCCGCGCGAACTGCTGGCGGACGCCGGCATCGATTCGTCTGATCCGGCCGTGGTCATCGGCGACCCGAGGCTGCGCCAGACCTGCCGCACGCTGTCGGCGCGGGCCGACGAGGAATTCCGGCTGGCGGACGCCGCCATCGCCCGCTGCTCGCGCAAGGCGATGCGCCCGGCCATCATCATGATGATGGTCTACCGCAAGACCCTGGACCGGCTGCTGGAGGAGGACTGGAACTACCTGCCCAACAGCCCGCGCAACGGCGTTTCCAAGCTGGAAAAACTCTGGATCGCCGTGCGCTACGGCCTGTTCTGATCCCATGGCGCGGACCTATGTCATCGGCGCGGGCCTTGCCGGCCTGAGTGCCGCCCTCACCCTGTCGCGCGGCGGCCGCGCGGTGCCGCTGATCGAGGCGACGAAGCGCGCGGGCGGCCGCTGCCGCTCGTTCCACGACCCGGCGCTCGACTGCGTCATCGACAATGGCAACCACCTGGTGATGAGCGGCAACAAAGCCGCCATGAAGTTCCTCGACGAGGTCGGCACCCGCCACCGCATGGCCGGGCCGAAAGGCGCCGCCTTCCCGTTCGTCGACATCGCGAGCGGACGGCGCTGGACCGTGCGGCCGAATTGGGGGCCGATCCCGTTCTGGGTGTTCGCGCCGTGGCGGCGCGTGCCGCGTTCGTCGTTCCTGTCGTTCCTGCCCGCGCTCAAGCTGTTGACGGCGGGCGCGGGCCAGACCGTTGCCGACGTGCTGCCAGCGAAAGGCGCGCTCTACCGGGGCCTGTGGGAGCCGCTGGTGATCGCGGCGATCAACGCCAAGCCGGACCAGGCCGCCGCCGTGCTGATGAAGCCGGTGCTGCTGGAAACCTTCGCGCGCGGCTCGGGCGCCTGCCGCCCGCTGATCGCCAAGGTCAGCCTGGCGGAATCCTTCATCGATCCCGCTGTCGACATCCTGGAATCGCGCGGCGTCGACATCCGCTTCGGCGAGCGGGTGCAGGCGCTGGCGACGGAAAACGGCAAGGTCACCGGCTTCACCATCGGCTACGAGCCGGTCGTCCTGGAAGACGGCGACAGTGTAATCCTCGCCGTACCGCCATGGGACGCGGCCGCGCTGCTGCCCGGCCTGCAGGCGCCGGCGGCGGGCGAGCCCATCGTCAACGTCCATTTCCGGCTGCCCCGGCCGCACAAGGGCGATGATTCGGTTGAGCTGATGGGCGTGGTCGGCGGCTTCGCGCAGTGGATATTCGTGCGCGGCGACATCGCGTCGATCACCATCAGCGCCGCCAGCGAGGAGGCCCAGCTCGATGCCGGCGAGATCGCCGCCCGCTGCTGGGACGACGTACAGGTGGCGCTGGGCGTCGACGGACCGGTGCCGCCGTTCCGCGTGGTCAAGGAGAAGCGCGCCACCTTCGCCCAGGATCCGGCGACCGTCGCCAGGCGGCCAGGGCCGGCGACAAGCCTGTCCAACCTGTTCCTCGCGGGCGACTGGACGAACACCGGTCTGCCTGCCACGATCGAGGGGGCGATCCGGTCCGGCAGGAAGGCCGCCAGGCTGGCATGGAAGCCCGAGAAAGGACGCAAGGCATGACCCGGCTTGGAATCGTCACCGGCATGCAGTTCGAGGCCGACCTCATCAAGGCCGAACTGGTCAAGGCAGGCGCACCCGACACCATCGCAGTCGCCTGCGCCGGCCCCAGCTACAGGGAGGCCAGGCGCACCGCCGCACGGTTGCTCGACGAAGGCAGCGAGGCGCTGCTGAGCTTCGGCATCGCCGGGGCGCTGGTCGAGGGCGTGAAGCCCGGCACCCTGCTGATCGCCGGCCAGGTGATCAACTGGAACAATACCGTCGAGGCCGACAAGGCGTGGGTGGCGCGGATGAAGCTGGCGCTGGGCCAGCCGCCGTTTCCCACCGAGACCGGCAACCTGGCGCATAGCGACCTGCCGGCGGTGTCGCCCGCCGATAAGCGGTCGCTGCATATCCAGACCAAGGCGCTGGGCGTCGACATGGAGAGCTTCGGCGTGGGCGAAATCGCGCGCGACCGGGGCGTGCCGTTCCTGACCCTGCGCGTGGTGGCCGACGGCGCGACGCGCATGCTGCCGTCGTCGGCGCTGGAAGCCACGAACGCGGACGGTAGCGTCAGCACCGCGCGGGCGCTGACGACCCTCGCGCTCCATCCGTGGGAGCTGGCGGATATGGTCCGGCTGGGGCTTCAGACCGGCGCGGCGCGCAGAACCTTACGCAACCTTGCTCTTCTCGGGGTTCCGCGGCTTTTCTTCATGTAGGTCGTGCATGAAGTTGGTGACCTGCTTCTCGAACACGTAGGTCGCCGGACGCTGGTTGTGCAGCGGAATATCCGGCGCCATCGGCGCTTCGGTCGAGACGCCCTTCATGAACACCTTCAGCGCCTTGAGCGGGTTCGACACCGTGTCGGTGACGGCGGTCGGTTCATAGCCGCAATGGACCATGCAGTTGGCGCACTTTTCGTACTTGCCGGTGCCGTAGCTATCCCAGTCGGTGGTTTCCATCAGCTCCTTGAAGGTCGAGGTATAGCCCTCGCCCACCAGGTAGCACGGCTTCTGCCAGCCGAACACGTTGCGCGCCGGGCTGCCCCAGGGTGTGCATTCGTAGGTCTGGTTGCCGGCGAGGAAATCCAGGTACAGGGTCGACTGGTTGAACACCCAGTTGCTGCCGCGCTTGTCGCCGAGGCGGAAGACGTTGCGGAACAGGTCCTTGGTGTCGCGGCGCGACAGGAAGTGGTCCTGCATCGGCGCACGCTCGTAGGCATAGCCCGGCGACACGGTGACGCCCTCGACGCCCAGGGTCTTCACGTAGTCGAAGAAGTCGGCGACGCGCTCCGGCTCGGCGTTGTTGAACAGGGTGCAGTTGACGGTGACGCGGAAGCCGCGCTTCACCGCTTCCTGGATCGCTTCGACGGCGCGCTCGAATACGCCTTCCTGCGAGACGGACTTGTCGTGCTCTTCCTTCAGGCCGTCCAGATGGACCGAGAAAGTCAGGTATGGCGACGGCGTGAACAGGTCCATCTTCTTCTTGAGCAGCAGCGCGTTGGTGCACAGATAGACGAACTTCTTGCGGGCGATGATGCCCTCGACGATCTTGTCGATCTCCTTGTGCAGCAGCGGCTCGCCGCCCGGGATCGATACCATGGGCGCGCCGCATTCGTCGACGGCCTGCAGGCATTCCTCGACCGATAGCCGCTTGTTCAGGATCGCGTCGGGGTAGTCGATCTTGCCGCAGCCGGAGCACGCCAGGTTGCAGCGGAACAGCGGCTCGAGCATCAGCACCAGCGGATAGCGCCTGTTGCCCTTCAGCTTCTGCTTCATGATGTAACTGGCGACGCGCACTTGCTGGATCAGAGGGACAGCCAAGGCTTTATCCTTTCAAAAGGTCTTCGGTCCGGTCGCCTTCAGGCGGCCGGACGCTGTACGTTGCGGACCTGCGACGGCAGCTTGAACTGCACGTTCTCGATCAGTCCGTCGAGCATCTCCACGCCTTCCGCCCCCAGTTCGTGAAGACGCGCGATCAGTTCCCGGACCAGTTCCTCCGGCGCCGAGGCGCCGGCTGTTATGCCGATGACCGATTTGCCGTTCAACCACGCCGGATCGAGACAGGTCGCGTCGTCGATCAGGTAGGACGGAATGTTCATCTCGGCGCCGATCTCGCGCAGCCGGTTGGAATTGGAGCTGTTCTGGGCGCCGACGACCAGCAGCACGTCGCAGCGTTCGACGAGGTGGCGGACGGCTTCCTGGCGGTTCTGCGTGGCGTAGCAGATATCGCGCACGTCCGGCCCCTTGATGGCCGGATAGCGCTGCTTCAGGGCGGCGATGATGTCGCGGGTATCGTCGACCGACAGCGTCGTCTGGGTCACATAGGCCAGCCTGGTCGGGTCGGCGACATCGAGTTGACCAACCTCGGCCACGCTGCCCACCAGATGGGCCGGTCCGTCGATCTGCCCCAGCGTGCCGATGACTTCCGGATGGCCGTGATGGCCGATCAGGATGACCTCGTGGCCGTTGCCGGCATAGCGCTGGCCTTCCATGTGGACCTTGGCGACCAGCGGACAGGTGGCGTCGATCACCTCGAGGCCGCGGTCGTCGGCATCCTTCTGCACCACCTTGGCGACGCCGTGGGCGGAGAAGATGGTGATGGCGCCGGCCGGCACCTCGTCCAGCTCGTCGACGAAGACGGCGCCCTTGGCGCGCAAGTCCTCGACCACCCGCTTGTTGTGGACGATCTCGTGACGGACGTAGACCGGCGGGCCATATTTGATCAGGGCCCGTTCGACGATATCGATCGCGCGCTCCACGCCGGCACAGAAGCCGCGGGGTTGCGCCAGAAGTATCTTCATGCGTCCGCTACTCCCGGGACGTTTCCTGTCTGGCCCGCCGTTGCCAAAGCCGGTGGGGCCGTTTCGTGTGGTCTATATAGTAGATTCCATGCTGTTGCGCTGCAACCAATACGCATGGCCGGCCCGAAAGCCGTCACCTGCCGGATCCGCGCCTGACCGCCTGCAGGATGCCGATCGCCGTGATGGCGATGCCCGGCCAGAAGGTCACGCCGGCCAGGATGCCGAACCCGACCGGATTGGGGTTCGGGTCGCTGGTCAGCCCCAACGCGGCGGCGATCATGATCGCGGCGAGCGGCCCGGTGCCGAGCACCAGGACGGCGACGCCGATCCAGAACAGCTTGGGCATGTGGCCTCCTTTTCGCCCGTGGCCGAAACCTACCAAAGGACGGCGCTGCTGGACAGCCGCCTGGAGTCCTGCCACCGTTCAAGCCGCATGCGGGGAAACGGGAGACCTGAGCCATGATGACGGGCGAGCAGTACAAGGCGTCGCTGCACGACGGGCGCGCGACCTATTTCGAAGGCGAGCGGATCGAGGACGTGGTGAACCACCCGATCCTGGGCAAGACCGTCGCCGACACGGCCGCCTCCTACGACCGGTTCTACAAACCCGGCAAGGAAGCGATCAGCGACTACATGACCGTGCCAGGATCGGTCGCCGAGCTGCGCGCCAAGGTGGAGATGCATCACGAGGTCGACCTGCTGACCCATGTCACCTACGCCTCGATCATGACCCTGCTGACTGCCGCCGACCGCATCGGCGACACACGGCCGCAAGGGGCCGAGGCGATCCGCCGCTATGTGAAATACGTGCAGGAGAACGACCTGCGCATCACCGAGTGCATCACCGACGCCAAGGGCGACCGCAGCCGCAAGCCGGGGCAGCAGGACGACGCCGACGCCTATGTGCACGTGGTGGCGCGCAAGCCCGGCGGCGTGGTGATCCGCGGCGCCAAGCTGCACATCTCCTGCGCCTCGATGGGCCATGAGCTGATGGTGATCCCGACCAAATCCATGCACGAGGGCGAGGAGGAATACGCCATCGCCTGCGCCGTGCCGGTCAATGCGCCGGGCGTCAAGATCGTCAACACCACCTATGCGCCGCGCCATGGCGACCCGCGCGACTTCCCGATCTCCAGCAACCGGGTGGTGCCGGAAGGCTTCGTGATCTTCGACGACGTGTTCGTGCCCGACGACCGCATCTTCCTCGACGGCGAATGGCGCGCGGCGGCGGTCTTCGCCCATTCCCTCGGCCTGTGGGAGCGCCTGGGCGGCCTCGCCTCCATGGCCGACGGCGCCGACCTGCTGGTCGGCTTCGCCCAGCTCATCGCCGAGGCGAACGGGCTGGAAAAGGTCGGGCACATCAAGGAGAAGATCTCCGAGATGATCATCCACGCCACGCTGGTGCGCGCGTCGCTGGAGGCCGCCATCGCCCACAGCGAAGTGACGGCCGACGGCGCCGCCTTCCCCAACGAGCTGTTCACCAACGCCGGCAAGTATCACGGCGCGGCCAATTACAGCCTGATGGTGCGCCACCTGCACGACATCGCCGGCGGCTCGATCCTGACCGTGCCGTCCATGAGCGACCTGGACAACGCCGAGACCGGCCACCTGCTGCGCAAATATCTCGGCACCAAGCAGTCGGTGGACGGCGTCTACCGCGCCAGGCTGTTCCATGCCATCCGCGACCTGTCGGCCGACGCCTATGGCGGCTACCGGGCGGTGACCAACGTGCAGGCGGGCGGCGGCCTCTATGCCCAGCGCATCGTCACCCGCAACCACTACGACATGAAGCGGGCCAAGACGCTGGCGCTGGAGATGGCGGGGATCGAGGCCGGCCACGCCGACCTCAAGGCGGCGGAGTAGCACCTGATGCTGGGATTGATGCAGCAGCGGCCGCTGCTGATCTCGTCGCTGCTCGAGCACGCCGAGCTCAACCACGGCGAGACCGAGATCGTCTCATGCCCCATCGAGGGCGGCGAGCACCGCTACACCTACGCGGACTGCGCCAGGCGCACAAGAAAGCTCGCCAAGGTATTGAAAAAACTTGGTGTCGAGGTCGGGGACAGGGTCGGCACGCTGGCCTGGAACACCTGGCGGCACTTCGAGCTGTTCTACGCCGTCCCGGGCATCGGCGCGGTGTGCCACACCATCAATCCGCGGCTGTTCGACGAGCAGATCACCTATATCGCCAACCACGCCGGGGACCGCTTCCTGTTCGTCGACCTGACCTTCGTCGAGCTGGTCGAACGCCTGATCGGGCGGATGCCATCGGTGGAGGCGGTGATCATCCTGACCGACGCCGCCCACATGCCCCAGACCTCGCTGCCGGGCGTGCTGTGCTACGAGGACCTGCTCGCCGCCGAGGACGACGACTTCGCCTGGCCCCAGTTCGACGAGAACACCGCGTCGTCGCTCTGCTACACCTCCGGCACCCGCGGCGATCCCAAAGGCGTGCTCTACGCCCACCGGTCGACCATCATCCACACCTATGCGGCGTCGCTGCCCGACGTGCACGCGTTCAGCGCCTGGGACGTGATCCTGCCGGTGGCGCCCATGTTCCACGCCAATTCCTGGGGCATTCCCTATTGCGCGGCGGCGGTCGGCGCCAAGCTGGTACTGCCGGGACGCGACGTCAGCGGCGCCACCATCTATGCGCTGATGTTGAAGGAGGGTGTGACCCATTCCGCTGCAGTACCAACGATCTGGCTTGATTTTCTCAACCAGGTCGAGAACTCCGATAGGGGCATCGGCAAGCTCAACCGGGTGTGTGTCGGCGGCACCGCCCCGCCCCGCAGCATGATCGAGCGGTTCCACAAGCTCGGCATCCAGGTGCGCCAGGGCTGGGGCATGACCGAGATGAGCCCCATGGGCACCTTCGCCACGCTGAAGCGCGACATGCTGGACTGGCCGGAGGAGAAGAAGCTCGACGTGCTGGTGAAGCAGGGCCGCGGCGCGTTCGGCGTGCAGATGCGGATCGTCGACGACGCGGGCAAGATCCTGCCTCGCGACGGCAAGACCTTCGGCAATCTGCAGGTGCGCGGGCCCTGGGTGACCTCGGGCTACTTCAAGCGCGACGACAGCCCGATCGACGCCGACGGCTGGTTCGACACCGGCGACGTGGCGACCATCGATCCACGCGGCTTCATGCAGATCACCGACCGGGCCAAGGACGTCATCAAGTCGGGCGGCGAATGGATCAGCTCCATCGAGCTGGAGAACGCCGCCATGGGCTTCCCCGGCGTGGCGGAAGCCGCGGTGATCGGCGCCCATCATCCCAAGTGGGACGAGCGCCCCCTGCTGGTGGTCGTGCCGAGGGGCGCGCCGCCGGACAAGCGGGCGCTGATCGACTATCTGAGCGGCCACGTTGCAAAATGGTGGCTGCCCGACGACGTGGTGTTCGTCGAGGAACTGCCGCACACCGCCACCGGCAAGGTGCA
>JBKJNE010000496.1:0-4928 GCA_046596015.1 Alphaproteobacteria bacterium | reverse complement strand
CATAGCCGCTGAAGCGGTCCATGTTCCACACCACCCGGTCCTGCAGCTCCTGCGGCGGCAGGGTGGTGAGCAGCGCCTTCGGGCCGGGATCCTCCCTGTCGCTCTCGGGCTGCATGGGTAGATGCAGCATGACCTCGTGGCCCAGCGTCCGGGCCTTGTCCACCTGGTCCTGCAGGTCCTCGCCATAGGGCATGAACGACAGGGTCACCGGCGCCGGCAGGCCGATCACGTCGGCGGTGCGCGCCCGGTTCAGGCCCACGTCGTCGATCACCACGGCGATCACCGCCGTGCCGCCCGGGATGGCGGTGGCGGTCGCATGGCGCTTCCATGCCGGCTCGCCCTCGAACACCGGCAGGCCTTCCGGCGGCGGCGCGGTATGCGCGCTCTTCTCGGGCAGGCTGGCGATCAGATCGCCGATCGGATCGGCGCCGGTTTTCTCCGCGCCCGGCGCGGCCGTCGTCTGAGGTTGCCGGACGGCGACCGGCGTCACGGTTTTCTCGGGCTCACCGCCCGCCAGCATCACCACGAGGACGATCACCAGCGAGATGGCGGTGATCGCCCCCGCCAGCAGCAGCGGCAGGTTGGATCGGCTGAACGTGAAACGTGATTTCAACTGCGGTGCTCACTCTCGGGCGGACGGGCGTCCTGATTTATATATGCGCGATAACATGCGGAATCGACGGCGGAATCCGAAATTCGCGGAACTTATGCGGTGCCCGGCTGTTACTGCGGCAACGGGGCCGTTGCATCAACAATAAAATGGAGGCTAGCCGTGAACGGGATCATTTATCTGGTCGGACTTGTTGTCGTGATCATCGCGGTCCTTTCGTTCTTCGGCCTGCGCTGAGCGCTTGGCTTTAACGGGAGGATAGAATGGCAGTAACCAATTCAGACGGCGTCGTCGTCGCCGTCGAACAGCAACACTCGACGAAATCTCACATGGACTGGGGCGCCGTGATCGCCGGCGCCGTGATGGCCGCGGCGATCTCCTTCGTGCTCCTCACCTTCGGCTCGGCGCTGGGTCTCAGCTTCGTCTCGCCTGAGGAAAGCGCTGATCCGCCCGGCATGGGTTTCATCATCCTGATCGCCCTGTGGACGGTGGCCGTCACAGTCGCCAGCTTCTCCATCGGCGGCTACGTTGCCGGACGCATGCGGCGCCGCGCTTTCGATTCCTCGCCGCACGAGGTGTCTGTCCGTGACGCCATCCATGGCCTGACCGTGTGGGCCGTCGGCGTCCTGATCGGCGGCATCCTGGCCGCGACGGCGGCCGCCGGGGTCGTGAAGACCGGCGTCCAGGTCGCAACCGCGGCGGTTGGCGTCGGCGCGGCCGCGGTGGGCGCCGCCGCCAGCGACGACAAGGCGTCGGCCTATTTCGCGGATACGCTGTTCCGCGCGTCGGCGCTGCCGCCCGCCATGCCAGCGGCGGATGCGGGCGCCGCAATGGACGATCAGCGGATGCCCGATGAGCGGGCCATGCCAACCGAGCCGATGGACAATGCCGGCCCGGTATCCGACGAGGCCAAGGAAGAGGCCGGCCGCATCCTGGTGATGGCTGCGACCCGCGACGAAGGCCTCACCGAGGCCGACAAGGTCCAACTCGCGCATCTCGTCGCGCAGGAAACCGGCATTTCCGACCAGGAAGCCCGCTCCCGCGTCGACAACGTGCTGCAGCAGGTGGATCAGGCCGCCAAGACCGCCGAGGCAAAGGCCCGCGATGCAGCCGACGCTGCTCGCAAGGCCGCCGTTCTCGCCGCGTTTCTGACCGTGACGTCGCTGCTGGTCGCAGCGGCTGGTGCGGCGACGGCCGCCCGCATGGGTGGTCGCCACCGCGACGAAGGCATCGGGCTGGCCGGCTTCTTCGCCTGATCCGGTTCATGAAACGGCGGAAGGCCGCGCTTCGGCGCGGCCTTCTTTTTTGCCGCTCGCCTCATGGAATCTATGCATCGCGCGCCGACTGCCTTATATCGTTCTGACATGGCGGATTACCGGTGCCGGCCCACGTGGTCGAAGAGCGCCACATCCGCAGGAATGCCAAGGTGTTGGGGTGCGATGTTCGTCCTGATCGATAACTACGACAGCTTCACCTACAACCTGTTCCACTACCTGGCGGAACTGGGCGCGGACGTCGTCGTGCACCGCAACGACCAGATCGGCGTCGCCGAGCTGATCAACCTGAAGCCCGAGGGCATCGTGCTGTCGCCCGGCCCCTGCACGCCCAACGAGGCGGGCATCTGCCTCGACCTGATCGCCGCCGCCGCCGGCAAGATACCGCTGCTCGGCGTCTGTCTGGGCCATCAGGCCATCGCCCAGGCGTTCGGCGGCCGGGTGATCCGGGCGCCGACGCTGATGCACGGCAAGGTCAGCGAGATCGCCAACACCGGCAAGGGCCTGTTCCGCGGCCTGCCGCCGAGGTTCCGGGCGACGCGCTACCATTCGCTGATCGCCGAGCGCGCCACCCTGCCCGACTGCCTCGATATCACCGCCTGGACCGACGACGGCCTGATCATGGGCCTGGAGCACCGCCAGTTCGAGGTGCACGGCGTGCAGTTCCATCCCGAAAGCATCGCCTCCGAACACGGCCACGACCTGCTGCGCAACTTCCTCGACCGCGCACGCACCCGCGACGCCGCCTGATGGCCGACATCAAGCCCTTCATCGCCAAGGTCGCGACCGGGGCGAGCCTCACCGAAGACGAGGCCTACACCGTGTTCAGCGCCATGATGGACGGCGACGTGACGCCGGCCCAGATCGGCGCGTTCCTGATGGCGCTGCGCGTGCGCGGCGAAACCGTCGAGGAGATCACCGGCGGCGCCCGCGTCATGCGTGAAAAAGCCGTGCGGGTGACCGCGCCCGACGGCGCCATCGACACCTGCGGCACCGGCGGCGACGGCAGCGGCAGCTACAACATCTCGACGGCGGTGGCGCTGGTCGTCGCCGCGCTGGGCGTGCCTGTCGCCAAGCACGGCAACCGGGCGCTGTCGTCGAAGTCCGGCTCGGCCGAGGTGCTGCACCAGCTCGGCGTCAACATCGACCGCGAGCCGGACGTGCTGGAGCGCTGCCTGACCGGCGCCGGCATCACCTTCCTGATGGCGCCCAGGCATCACACCGCCATGCGTCATGTGGGTCTGGTGCGCGCCGAGCTGGGCACCAGGACGATCTTCAACCTGCTGGGTCCGCTGTCCAATCCGGCCGGCGCGTCGCGCCAGCTGCTGGGCGTGTTCGACGGCAAGTGGGTCGTGCCGATGGCCCAGGTGCTGCGCAATCTGGGCTCGACCGCCGTCTGGGTCGTCCATGGCGAGGACGGGCTCGACGAGATTACCACCACGGCGGCGACCCGCGTCGCCGAGCTGCGCGACGGCCAGATCCGCGAATTCTCGATCACGCCGGAGGACGCCGGCCTGCCCTATGCGAACCCCGAGGCGCTGAAGGGCGGCGATCCGGCGCACAATGCCGCCGCGCTGCGCGCCCTGCTGGACGGCGCGCCGGGCGCCTACCGGGACATCGTGCTGCTCAACGCCGCCGCCGCCCTGATAGTGGCCGGCAAGGCGGCGGACCTGCGCGCGGGCGTGGCCATGGCCGCCGAAGCGCTGGACTCCGGCGCGGCGAAGGCTACCCTGAACAAACTCGTGACCCTGTCCAACGGCCAATGACAGACGTTCTCGCCAGCATCTGCGCCGACAAGCGCCGGCACGTCGCCGCCTGCAAGGCAAGGCGGCCGCTCTCCGCAATCGAGGATGCCGCCCGCGCCGCCTCGCCGCCGCGCGGCTTCACGGCGAGCCTGCGCGCCGCCGTCGAAGGCGGCGGCTTCGGCCTGATCGCCGAGATCAAGAAGGCCAGCCCGTCAAAAGGCCTGATCCGCGCCGATTTTGATGTGCCCGCCTTGGCAAAGGCGTATGAGGCTGGCGGGGCCACCTGCCTGTCAGTGCTGACAGATACACCCTCGTTCCAAGGGGCAGATGAATTCCTGACTGCAGCCCACGCCGCCACGCAGCTGCCCTGCCTGCGCAAAGACTTTCTTTATGACACCTACCAAGTGGCTGAAGCCCGCGCGCTGCATGCAGATTGCATCCTCATCATCATGGCCTCGGTTTCTGACGCTCAGGCCGCCGAACTTGAAGCCGCCGCCACCGCATGGGGCATGGACGCGCTGATAGAGGTGCATGACCGCGCCGAATTAGACCGCGCCGCGATGCTTAAATCTGACCTGATCGGTATCAATAACCGCAACCTCAACACCTTCGAGGTGACCCTTGATACCACCCGCAATCTGGCCCGCCACGTACCCGAAGCGCGGCTGATCATTTCCGAAAGCGGTCTGCATCAACCTGCCGATCTGGCCGATTTGGCCCGTTACGGTGCGCGCTGTTTCCTCATCGGTGAAAGCCTGATGCGGCAAGCCGATGTCACCGCCGCCACCAAGGCCATCTTGGCGGCCCCCCTGCAAGCCCAAGGCGGCGTCTGATGGCAGACCCCGCTGGCCTTAGCCATTTCGACGCGGGCGGCAACGCCCATATGGTTGATGTGTCCGACAAGGCCGCGACTTCCCGCATTGCCACCGCCCGCGGCGTGGTGGAAATGACCGCTGAAACCTTGGCGATCGTGCGATCTGGACAGGCCAAGAAAGGCGACGTTCTGGCAGTGGCCCGTCTTGCAGGCATCATGGCCGCCAAGAAAACATCTGATCTCATTCCGCTCTGCCACCCGCTGCCCATCACCAAAGTTTCGCTGGACCTGACATTAGATGAAAAACGCGGCGCCGTGGTGATTGAGGCCACAGTTAAAACCACAGGCCAAACCGGGGTCGAGATGGAGGCGCTAACTGCCGTCTCCGTCGCGTGCCTGACAGTTTATGACATGCTCAAAGCAGTGGAGAAATCCATGCGGATTACCGACATTTCACTTATCCTAAAAGATGGCGGCAAATCAGG
>JBKJNE010000061.1:0-4928 GCA_046596015.1 Alphaproteobacteria bacterium | reverse complement strand
GGGATGTTCATCCGCTCCTTGAGCGCGGCTTCGATGATGAAGCATTCCGGCGCGGCGATGTCCTCGAGGTTGATCCCGCCGAAGGTGATGCCGATGTTCTTCACCACGGTGATGATCTCATCCGGGTCCTTCGACAGCAGCTCGATGTCGATGGCATCGACGTCGGCGAAGCGCTTGAACAGCACCGCCTTGCCCTCCATCACCGGCTTCGACGCCAGCGCGCCCAGATTGCCCAGGCCCAGGATGGCGGTGCCGTTGGAGATCACCGCGACCAGGTTGCCCTTCGAGGTGTAGTCATAGGCGCAGGACGGGTCCTCGGCGATGGCGCGCACCGGCGCGGCGACGCCCGGCGAGTAGGCCAGCGACAGGTCGCGCTGGGTCGCCATCGGCTTGGTGGCGACGATTTCGATTTTGCCGGGCTGGCCCATGGTATGGAACAGCAGCGCTTCGCGATCAGTGACTTTCGGTTCGGCCATGAAACTTCTTACGGGGGTTGGGGGCGGGCTGGTTTTCGGTTGAGGCGGGCGTTAGCATGACCGCGACCTTCTGTCACCTTCCATTACGGAAACCGACATGCCTCAATTGCGCATTCGTGAAATTTTATTCCGTTTTCGGGTGCCCTGGATGATGGTTCGTTAGGTGTCAGCGGTCATTTGCGTTATTTTATGTCTTTAGCACGCTCTTCCGAGAACGCAACCCCGAATGCGGCGCCGCCCGACGCGACGCCGATGATGTCCCAATATCTCGAGATCAAGGGCCAGTACCCCGACTGCCTGCTGTTCTACCGCATGGGCGACTTCTACGAGCTGTTCTTCGCCGACGCGGTAAAGGCCTCGGAGGCGCTCGACATCACGCTGACCAGGCGCGGCAAGCACCAGGGCGACGACATCCCCATGTGCGGCGTGCCGGTGCACGCGGCCGACGGCTACCTGGCGCGGCTGATCCGCAAGGGCTTCCGCGTCGCCGTCTGCGAGCAGGTCGAGGATCCGGCCGAGGCCAGGAAGCGCGGCTCGAAGTCCGTCGTGAAACGCGACGTGGTGCGGCTCGTCACCGCCGGCACGCTCACCGAGGAGGCGCTGCTCGACGCGCGCAGCCACAACTACCTGGCGGCGCTGGGCCGGGCCGAGGGCGCTCTGGCGCTGGCATGGCTCGACATGTCGACCGGCGATTTCTGCACCGGCCCGACCACCGCGGACGACCTTGAGGCCGATCTCGCGCGCCTGCAGCCCGGCGAGCTGCTGGTGCCGGAAACTCTGGGCGCGGTCGCCGAGGTGCGCGAGGCGCTCGACGACTGGCACACGGCGCTGACGCCGCTGTCGTCGGCCCGCTTCAACTCCCAGCGCGGCGAGGCGGTGCTGAAGCGCCAGTTCGCCGTCGCCAGCCTGGACGGCTTCGGCGCGTTCTCGCGCGCCGAGCTGGCGGCGGCCGGCGCGCTGGTCGCCTACCTGGACGACACCCAGAAGGGCGAGCTCCCCAGGCTCCGCCCGCCGCACCGGGTCGAGGCGCACGCCACCATGGCGATCGACGCGGCGACGCGCCGGAGTCTCGATCTGACCCGCAACCAGCAGGGCGAGCGCGGCGGCACCCTGCTGTCGTGCATCGACCGGACGGTGACCGGCGCCGGCGCGCGGCTGCTCGCCGAACGGCTATCGGCGCCGCTCACCGACCCGGCCGTGATCAATGAACGGCTCGACGCCATCGCCTGGTTCATGGAGCGCCCGTCCGTCGGCGGCCGGCTGCGCGAGGCGTTGCGCGCATGCCCGGACATGGAACGCGCCTTGTCGCGGCTGACGGTGGGACGCGGCGGCCCGCGCGACCTGCTCGCCATCGCCCAGGCGCTCGCCCAGGCCGCCGAGATCAGGCGGCTGATCCAGAAGGCCGCCGAGACCGATCCGCTGGTGCCATTGCCCGAGGCGGTGAAGATCGCCGCCGAGGACCTGGGCAGCCACGGCGCGCTGGTCGCGCTGCTGACCGGGGCGCTGGTGGAGGAGCCGCCGCTGATTGCCCGCGACGGCGGCTTCGTGGCGCATGGCCATAACGGCCAGCTCGACGAGCTGCGAACCCTGCGCGACCAGTCGCGCCAGCTCATCGCCGGGCTGCAGGGTCGGTACAAGGACCACACCGGGGTCGCCAGCCTGAAGGTCAAGCACAACAACGTGCTGGGGTATTTCATCGAGGTGCCGCAGAACCACGGCGAACGGATGCTGAAGCCGCCGCTCAACGAGGTCTATATCCACCGCCAGACCATGGCGGGCGCGGTGCGCTTCAACACCACCGAGCTGGCCGAGCTCGATTCGAAGATCAGTCGCGCCGCCGACCAGGCGCTCGCCCGCGAGTTGCAGATCTTCGACGACCTGTCGGCCGAGGTGACGTCGAACTGGGCCGCCATCTCGCTCGCCGCCCGCGCGCTCGCCGTGCTCGACGTGTCGGCGGCGCTCGCCCACCTGGCCGCCGCCCACAATCATTGCCGGCCCGAGGTGGACGCCAGCCTCGCCTTCGAGATCAGGGCCGGCCGCCATCCGGTGGTCGAGGCCGCGGTCGCCGCCCGGTCTGGTTTGATCGCCACCCAGGCCAGCTTCGTCGCCAATGACTGCGACCTGGGCGAAGGCAACCGGCTGTGGCTGGTGACCGGCCCCAACATGGCGGGCAAGAGCACGTTCCTGCGCCAGAACGCGCTGATCGCCATCCTGGCGCAGATGGGCGCCTATGTCCCCGCCGCCTCGGCCCATCTGGGCGTGGTCGACCGGCTGTTCAGCCGGGTCGGCGCCAGCGACGACCTGGCGCGGGGCCGCTCGACCTTCATGGTCGAGATGGTCGAGACCGCCGCCATCCTCAACCAGGCCACGAACCGGTCCCTGGTGATCCTGGACGAAATCGGCCGCGGCACCGCGACCTATGACGGCCTGTCGATCGCCTGGGCGGCGGTCGAGCATCTGCACGACGTCAACCGCAGCCGCGGCCTGTTCGCCACCCACTATCACGAGCTGACCGCCCTCGCCGGCAAGCTCGACGCGCTGGCGCCCCACACCATGAAGGTGAAGGAATGGCAGGGCGAGGTGGTGTTCCTGCACGAGGTCGGCCCCGGCGCCGCCGACCGCTCCTACGGCATCCAGGTGGCCAGGCTGGCGGGTCTGCCGCAAGCGGTCGTCAGCCGGGCGCAAGCGGTGCTGGCGAAGCTGGAGACCGGCGAGCAGTCCGGCGCTGTCGCGGCGCTCGCCGACGACCTGCCGCTGTTCTCGGCCCATCTGAAGCGCGCCGCGCCCGAGCCGGTGAAGACGTCGCCGGTGCTTGAGGTGCTTGCCGCAATCAACCCGGATGAGCTCACGGCCCGCGAGGCGCTCGATCTGGTCTATCGCCTGCGCGGATTGCTGAGCGAATAGTCTGTTGCAGGTGTGGTAAATCATCCCGCCGCGGCTTAGTTTAGGGCGCATGCAGCAGCAGGTCGCCAACCGCAAGGCCATCATCGACCGCCAGGCGCTCATCGAGGGCCTGGAGGCGCAGGTGCGCGACCTGTCCCGCGACAAGATGCGACCGGTGCTGGTGAAGAGCCTGCAGGACGCGCTCGCCGCCGGCGACGCCGAGGTCCGCCGCCGCCTGCTCGACGGCGACGGCGGCCGCAAGGTGGCGTTCGCCCGCTCGTTCCTGATCGACCAGATCATCCGGGTGCTCTACGACTTCACCCTGACCTACGAGTACCAGGCCGACAATCCGACCAGCGGCGAGCACCTGTCCATCGTCGCCGTCGGCGGCTATGGCCGCGCCGAGATGGCGCCGTTCTCGGACGTCGATCTGCTGTTCCTGCTGCCCTACAAGCAGACCGCCTGGGGCGAGCAGGTCGTCGAGTTCATGCTCTACGTACTGTGGGACCTGGGCCTGAAGGTCGGCTACTCGGTCCGTTCCATCGACGATTGCCTGCGCCTGGCGCGCAAGGACCTGACCATCCGCACCGCGCTGCTGGAGATGCGCTACGTCTGGGGCGACCGGCTGCTCTATGACGAGCTGCGCGCCCGCTTCGACAAGGAAGTGGTGGCGACCAGCGGTCCCGACTATGTCGAGGCCAAGCTGGCCGAGCGCGACGAGCGCCACAAGCGCATGGGCGACACCCGCTATCTGGTCGAGCCGAACCTGAAGGACGGCAAGGGCGGCCTGCGTGACCTGCACACGCTGTACTGGCTGCTGAAATATCTCTACCGCACCGACGACGTCGGCGTGCTGGTGGAAAAGGGCGTGCTGTCGGCCGACGAGAAGCAGCGCTTCGACAAGGCCGAGAAATTCCTCTGGACCGTGCGCTGCCATCTGCACGACCTGGTCGGCCGCGCCGAGGAGCGCGTGACCTTCGATGTCCAGCGGCCGCTGGCCGAGCGGTTGAACTACACCGACCATTCGGGTGCTTCGGGCGTCGAGCGGTTCATGAAGCACTACTTCCTGACCGCCAAGGACATCGGCGACCTGACGCGCATCTTCTGCGCCCATCTGGAGGATCAGCACCAGAAGAAGCCGCTGCTGCGCCTGCCCAGGATCGGGCTGCGCCGGCGCGAGGTGGAGGGCTTCTCGGTCGAGGGCGACCGCATCGGCTTCGCCGACCCCAGCGATATCGAGCGCGATCCGGTGTCGATCCTGCGGCTGTTCCAGGTGGCGCAGAAGCGCGGGCTCGACATCCATCCCGAGGCGCTGCGGCTGATCACCCGCAACCTGCGCAGCATCGACAGGGACGTCCGCGACGATCCGGAAGCCAACGCCATCTTCATGGACATCATGACCTCACCGAAAGATCCGGCGACCGCGCTGCGCCGGCTCAACGAGGCGGGCGTGCTGGGCCGCTTCATCCCGGATTTCGGCCGGGTCGTGGCGCAGATGCAGCACGACATGTACCACCATTACACGGTGGACGAGCACACCATCCGCGCCATCGAGATCCTGGCCAAGGT
>JBKJNE010000535.1:0-5353 GCA_046596015.1 Alphaproteobacteria bacterium | reverse complement strand
GGCCAACATCCGGAGGATATTCATGGGAAACAAGCAGTTGAAACTGGCGGCCGGCGCGCTTGCGGTGGCAGCGGCCGTCGGCGCGGCCGCCCTGTGGACGCCGGGCCACGCCCAATCGCCGGGATCGCCCAATGCCGCGCTGGCGTTTTCCAACGGCTGGATCCCGGTCGGCATGAACACCACCGGCGATCCCACCGTTCCCAGCGTCGCATGGTTCTACAACCGCGACGACGGGCGGGTAGTGGTCTGCCGGCACGGCGCCGATGAGGCCAAGTCGGCGACCTGCTCGCCGGCGACCCGGCTGCCTTAGGTCTTCGGCGCGAACAGGGTCTTGCCGAGGAACGTGGTCGTGCGTTCCCACGCCAGCCTGGCGTCGGCCTCGTCGTAGCGGGCCGAGGTGGGGTTGGCGAATGCGTGCTCGGCCTCGTACCAGTGGACCATCGCCTCCTTGCCGGCCGCCTTCATGTTGGCCTCGAAGCCGTCGACCATGGGCTTATTGATGAAGCCGTCCTTGGTGGCGAAGTGGCCCATCACCGGCCCCTTCAGTTTCTTGAGCCGCTCGACGGCCTGGTCCACCTTGCCGTAATAGACCACCGTCGCGTCGGCGCCCGCGTCGATGCCGGTCTCCATGGACCAGCCGCCGCCGAAGCACCAGCCGACTGAGCCCACCTTGCCTGTGCCATGCTTGTGGCTCGCCAGCCACTTGGCCCAGCTCACCAGCGTGTCGGTCGCCTCCTCGGGCTTCACCTGGCTCATGAAGCCGCGCGCCTCTTCCTGGGTCTTGCCGAGCCGGCCGTCATAGAGGTCGACGGCGAGCGCCAGGTAGCCGAGCTTACCGAACTCCACGGCGATGGACCTGATCTGGTCGTTCAGCCCCCAGAACTCGTGGATCAGGATCAGCGCCGGCGCCGGCGTGACCGCGGGGATGGCGAGGCTGGCCTTCACCGTCCTGCCGAGGGTGGTCTTGATCGTCTGTTCGGCAGTCGTCGCGGCGGCCATCTCGGCCAGCGCCGGGTTGGCGAGCACGGCGGCGAGCGGCAGCGCCGCCACCGTCTTCATCAGGTCGCGCCGCCTTAGCATGGCGTCGATCCGGCCGGTGTCCATTCGGTCTGCACCCATTGGAAGCTCCTTCCCTTTTCCCCGAGCCGCCTCATAATAGCCGCCGCTTGATGCCGGCTACAAACGAGACGTTCCCGTGACCCCGATGCGACGCCTGATGCTGGGTGCTGCCGTGCTGGCGGCATGCACCGCCTTCCCCGCCGCCGCGAAAGACGCGCAGACGCGCAAGCCCGAGGTGGCGGTCGAGACGCTGATCCTCGATCCGGACAATCCCGGCGAAACCCGCGTCGGCCGCCTGACCTGGCTGAACGGCATCCGCCTGTGGTCGAATCACTGGCTGTTCGGCGGCTTCTCGGGCCTGGAGATCAGCCCCGACGGCGGCAAGCTGCTGACCGCCAGCGACCGGGGCACCTGGTGGACGGCCACGCTTGAGCTGAAGGAAGGCGTGCCGGCGGGCATCGGCGAGAACGCCCTGCACGACATGCCCGATGCGCAGGGCCAGACGCTGGCGGACGGCGAGAACGATTCCGAGGGCATGATGCTTGCCCCGGATGGCTCGGCCTATGTGTCGTTCGAGCGGCATCACCGGATCGTCCGTTACACGCTGCCCGATCCATCGGATTGGAAAACCTCGAGCAAGGCGAAATCCGAAATCCTCCAGCCGCCGGCAGAGCTGGAAACCGCCCCGCCCAATGGCGGCCTCGAGGCCCTCGCCCTGCTCGACGACACCACCCTGTTCGCGCTGACCGAGAGCCTGCGTGCCGGAAAGGGCTATAATCGCGGCTGGCTGATCCGGAACGGGACGTGGGAACCGTTCGAGTACAAGCGCACCGAGCCCTACGATCCGACCGACGCCAAGCGTCTGCCCAATGGCGACATGCTGGTGCTGGAGCGGCGCTTCAGCATGCTGGGCGGCCTGGGTGCGCGGCTCTGCGTCATCGCGCGCGCGACCATAAAGCCGGGCGCCAAGCTCGACTGCCGGGCGGTCGCTGAGCTGCAGCCGCCTCACCCGATCGACAACATGGAAGGCCTGGCGGTACGCCAGAACGAGAAGGGCGAGACCATCGTCTACATGATCTCGGACGACAACTTCTCGCGCATGCAGCGCACCGTGCTGCTGGTGTTCCGGCTGGAGCCAGAGGGCGCGGCCAAGCGATAGATCAGCCGACCGGCGGCCGCCGCCTGTGCCAGTCGGTGGCCGACTGGAAGGCGCTGCCCGCGCGCACCAGATCCGCCTCGCCGAAATGCCGCCCCACCAGCTGCAGCGCCAAGGGCAGGCCGTCGTGGAATCCCGCCGGCATCGTGATGCTCGGGCTGCCGGTGACGTTGAACGGCACAGTGTAGGAGAACGCGCGGACGGCGGCGGCAAGGTCCTCGCCCATCTGCGCCTCGATGACGCCGACTCCGGGCGTCAGCAGCGGCAGCGCCGGCACCAGTAGCAGGTCCACATCGTCGAACAGCGCCCGGATGCGCGCCTTGACCAGGTCGGCTACGTTGATCGCCGCGGCCACGTCGATGCCGCTCGCCGCCTGCCCCGCCCTGACCAGCCCGCCAAGCCCCGGCCCGTATTCGTCGGCGCGCGACGGATACGTGTCGCGGTGCACGTTGCCGATGCCCGCGACCACAAGGGTAAACAACTGTGCCCAGTCGGTCTCGGGATAGGCAATCTCCCGGATGCGGGCGCCGCGCTTACACAGCACCTCTGCTGCACCACGCAGCGCGGCACTCACCGGTTCAGGTGTGTCGGCCTCGATCCGGCGCCAGTCGACGCCGATGGTCACGCCGCTCAGGCTCGTGCCGGCCGCCGCCAGATAGTCGGGCACCGGGGCTATGGAGGCGGTCTCGTCCGCCGGATCGGCGCCGGCGATGACGCCCAGGACAGCTCCGGCGTCGGCGGCGCTTCGGGCCATCGGGCCGATGGTGTCGAGATACTCGACCAGCGGGAATACCCCTGCCCGGCTGACCCGTCCCCAGGTCGGCTTGATGCCGGTGACGCCGTTGAACGCCGACGGGACTCGGATCGACCCGCCGGTGTCCGATCCCAGCGCCGCCGCGCACAGCCCCGAGGCGACGGCCACGCCCGAGCCGCTGGACGAATAGCCGGCCGAATGGGCCGCGCTCCACGGATTGAGCGGCGCCTGAATGGTCGGGTGGTGATAGTTGGTGGCGCCTTCCGTAGTCTTCAGCTTGCCCAGCACCACCGCGCCCGCCTCGCGCAGCCGCCGCAGCACCGTACCGTCCGCCTCGGGGACGTGGTTCGCGCGGATCGCCATGCCGGCCGCCGTCACCACGCCTTTCGAATCGATCAGGTCCTTCACGCCGACTGGCATGCCGTGCAGCGGGCCGCGGTAGAGCCCCGCCGCCATCTCGGCGTCGGCCCGTTCGGCTTCGGCCAGCGCACTGTCGCGCATCAGGCGGGCATAGGCGCCGGTCCGCCCTTCCAGGGCGTCGATGCGGGCGAGGAACGCGCCCGTCAGTTCCACCGCGCCGATCTCACGCGCGCGTAGGCGCCGCGCGTTCTCGATCAGTCCCGCGAAGCAAAGGTCGTCGCTGGCCGGCATGGAGAAGTCTCCCCGTTATCTCAACCGGACGATAGGAGATTTCGCGTCGGGATCAAAGGGCGGCGGCCGGAAATGCATCAGGGCCCGCGTTCACACACGGGCCCTGCTGGCAAAACCCGAATGAAGCGGAAGGTTAGGCGGTCTCTTCCAGCTTCTTGCGCAGGCGGCGCTTCAGCAGCTGCGCGTTGTCCGACAGCTCGTCGGTGCTCGCCTTCAGCAGGAACGAGTCCAGGCCGCCGCGGTGCTCGACGGTGCGCAGCGCGTTGGCCGAGATGCGCAGGCGAACGGTCTCGTTCAGCGCGTCGCTGATCAGCGACACATGGCGCAGGTTCGGCAGGAACCGGCGGCGGCTCTTGTTGTTGGCGTGGCTGACGTTATTGCCCGTCAGGACACCCTTACCGGTCAGTTCGCAAACTCGCGACATCGGTCAATCCTCTAGAAACGATTGCGGCGCACTTCCGCGCGCCGGGTCAGGGCGTGGTGTATAGGACAGGGCTCCGGTGCCGTCAAGGCGGGAAAGCCCAATCAAAACCTCAATC
Organism: Alphaproteobacteria bacterium; assembly: GCA_046596015.1. Classification (GTDB taxonomy): domain Bacteria; phylum Pseudomonadota; class Alphaproteobacteria; order SMXS01; family SMXS01; genus RI-34. Next base: position 1,194 of record JBKJNE010000535.1, on the reverse strand, counting down.
GGATTCGTGCCGGAACCGCTTCAGCAGCTTGTCGGCGGCGGCGCCGGGCGTAATGCGCCCCTGGGCCACGTCGGCCTCGTACTTGTGGACCTTGGCGGCGATGGCCGGCTCGGCCCGGAACGCCTCGATCAGGCCCTCGCGGATCTCGTTCCACATCCAGGCGCGCGCCTGGTCGGCGCGGCTGGTTTCCAGCTCGCCGGTCTCGAGCATGACGGTCTCGAAATTGGTGACGGCGTCCCACACCTCGCCGATGCCCTTGTTGTTGAGCGCCGAGGTCAGCAGCACATGCGGCTTCCAGTTGGGGCTGCGCGGGCGCATCAGGTGCAGCGCCGAGACGAGCTGGGACTGGGCCAGCTTGGCCGGCTGCTCCAGCGCGCCGTCGGCCTTGTTGACGACGATCAGGTCGGCCAGCTCCATGATGCCGCGCTTGATGCCCTGCAGGTCGTCGCCGCCGCCGGGCGACTGCAGCAGCACGAACATGTCGACCATGTCGGCCACCGCCGTCTCCGACTGGCCGACGCCGACGGTCTCGATCAGCACCACATCGAAGCCGGCGGCCTCGACCAGCAGCATGGCCTCGCGCGTGCGCCGGGCGACGCCACCCAGGGTGCCGGCGGCGGGCGACGGGCGGATGAAGGCGTCGGGGTCGCGCGACAGCTCCTCCATGCGGGTCTTGTCGCCCAGGATGGAGCCGCCGGAGCGGGCCGAGGACGGGTCGACGGCGAGCACGGCCACCTTGTGGCCCAGCCCGGTCACATGCTTGCCCAGCGCCTCGATGAAGGTGGACTTGCCGACGCCGGGCGCGCCTGAAAGGCCCAGGCGGATCGCCTTGCCGGTGTAGGGCATGACGGCGTCGAGCAGCTTCTGCGCCTCGTGCCGGTGGTCGGCGCGGGTCGACTCCACGAGCGTGATCGCCCGGGCCAGCGCCCGGCGCTCGCCGGCGCGGAGTTTGTCCAGAAGGTCATCGGCTTTCATGGCCGGTGGATGCCATGAAAGGGGCCAGTTGGAAAGAGAGTTTGTGCTGCAGGTCCACTGCAAGAACATCGATGCAGGTCATAAACATCACCGTGTCCCTGAGCTTGTCGAAGGGCCTTGCATCAGCATTCGTGCAGGGCCCTTCGACAAGCTCAGGGACACGGTGAAATTGATGGTGGCCCCGAACCCTTACCCGGCCGCGCCGGCCTTCTTGGCTTC
>JBKJNE010000502.1:0-5945 GCA_046596015.1 Alphaproteobacteria bacterium | reverse complement strand
TCCCGCGTCTCGACCGGATCGATCACCGTCTGCGTCGCGAACGCCTCGGCGAAGTCGAAGGCGGAGGTTTCGCCGGAGACCGCGTCCAGCATGGCGCCGAACTTCTCCGGGTCGTCCTCGTGTTTCACGCCGTAGACCACGTTCACCGCCGTCGCCGGGTCCATGAAGCTGATCTCGGCGCCAGGCCAGCAGGCGGTCTCGCTGGCGCGGCCGACGAACATGTTGTGCAGGGCCATGCCGAACGCCTTCCTGAGGATCACCGTCACCGTCGGCACGGTCACCTGGTCGAGCGCCAGGATCCAGTTCATGATCTTGGCGCCCAGCTTCTCCTTTTCGCCGGCGCGGCCGATGAAGAAGCCGGGCGTGTCGGCGAGGAACAGCAGCGGCACGTTGAAGCTGTCGCACAGCACGATGAACGGCAGCACCTTGTCGCAGCCTTCGGCGTCGAACGCGCCGCCCTTGAACATGGGGTTGGACGCGACGATGCCGACGCTCCTGCCGCCGAGACGCGCGAAGCCGGTCACCGCCACCTTGGCGAAGCTGTCCTTCAACGGGAACCACGAGCCCGTGTCGGCGATGATCTCGATCGCCTTGCGCATGTCGTAGACCTTGGTGCGCTGTTCCGGGACAACCCTGAACAGCCGTTCCTGGTCCTCACCCGATCCATCGGGCACAGGAGCGTCGGGCGGCGCCTCGCGGTTGTTGGACGGAAGGTAGCTCAGGAACCGGCGGATGATATGAAGCGCGTCGGCGTCGGTTTCGGCGACGGCGTCGATCATGCCGGTCTGCTGGGCATGGACGCGCCAGCCGCCCAGCTCCTCGGGATCGACCGGCTCGCTGATCGCCAATTCTGTTACCCGGGGCGAGGCCACCCCCATGATCGCGCCTTTGCGCATCACCACGAAGTCCGAGACCATGGCCTGCCAGGTCGAGCCGCCGAAGCTCTGGCCCAGGATGGCCGAGACCCAGGGCACGACCCTGCCCTTCTGGTAGCTGCCCCCGGCGAAGCCGGTGATGGTGTCGGCCATGCCGCGCGCGCCCATCGCGTCCGGGATGCGCGAGCCCGAGCATTCGCCCAGCTCGATCAGCGGAAAGCCCGAGCGCTGGGCCGATTTCTTGACGTAGCCGTGCTTCTTGCCGGCGATCGCCGCCGAGGACGCGCCGAGCACGGAGAAATCCGAGGCGCAGACGCCCACCCGCCTGCCGTCGATCTCGCCGAAGCCGCCGACGACGCCGTCGGCGGGCGTCTTTTCGCGGATCTCGGGACGGTCGGCGACGGCGAGCAGGCCGATCTCGTGGAAGCTGCCGGGATCGAGTAGCGCATCGACCCGCTGGCGCGCGTTGAGCAGGCCGCTTTCGGCCATGCCCGCGAGGATGCGCGGCGAGCCCATGGCCTTCGCCTTGTCCTGCCGGCGACGCAATTCGGCGCGCTTGTCGTCGAAGCTCATGGTCCCTCCCCTTGGTTGCCGGGAGCCTAGCAGCCCGGTCCGGACCACGCTAGGATACCGGCCGGCAAGCGGGCCTGGGGAGGACGCGGGATATCATGAAGTTCAGCAATTTTTCCGAGCGGTCCTACGACCACGAGACCGGCTGGCGCATCAACCCGGATGCCGGCGACAACGCGCCCGAGCGCAAGTTTCCCTACATCGACAACGGCACCGGCCTGATCGAGCCCGGCAGGTACCACGATCCCGGTTTCGCGCAGGCCGAATGGGAGCGGCTGTGGACGCGGGTCTGGCTGATCGCCGGCCGCGCCTCGGATATTCCCAACGTGGGCGACTGGTTCAAATTCGACATCGGCAACCAGAGCGTTATCGTCGTCCGCGCAGCCGACGGAATCCGCGCTTTCCACAATGTCTGCCACCACCGCGGCAACCGGCTGGTGATGGCCGATTTCGGCCATGGGGAGCACTTCACCTGCGCGTTCCATTCCTGGCAGTGGAACATCGACGGCAGCCTGAACCGGATCACCGACCGCGATACGTTCCGCGACCCGGTCATCAGCGACAACCCGGCGCTATCGCCGGTCGCGCTGGGCCAGTGGGGCGGCTTCGTCTTCGTCAACCTGGACGCCAACCCGTCACGGAGCCTGAAGGAGTTCCTCGGCTCCGTTCCCGCCCAGCTCGCGCCGTTCCACTTCGAGGACATGGTAGTGGTGAAGGACGTCCAGACAAGCTGGCCGGCCAACTGGAAGGTGGCGCTCGACGCGTTCCTCGAGAGCTACCACGTCCACTCGATCCACTCGGAGATTCTGCCGTTCTACGACGACTATTTCCAGCAATGGGACCTGATGGAGAACGGCATGAGCCGCATGCTGATGGAGTTCGCCTCGGTCAGCCCGCGCCTCGAGGACCAGCAGACCATCAATGACGGCCTGAAGATGATGCTGGAGGACGCGGGCATGGACCCGGAGGACTTCAAGGGCACCGCCGGCGAAGTGCGCAAGGCGATCCAGCAGCACAAGATTCCGGCTTATGCCGAGGCGGGCAAATGGTTCGACGGGCTGGTCGAGAACCAGGCGACCGATGACTGGGCCTATTTCATCTTCCCCAACGTCACCCTGAACATCCATCCGGAAGGCTTCCTGTTACAGCGCTTCCGCCCCGACCCGCGCGATCCCGAGAGCTTCGTCTACGACGTGCAGGTGATCCTGCAGCCGGTCGAGAACGCCAAACCGCCGGTCTACATGGGCGTCGAGGACGGCACTGACTGCTCCGGCCGCACGCGCCCCGAACGCCAGCACATAAGGCACGGCGAACCGGGCCTCGGCTTCGTGCTGCAACAGGATTCGGTGCTGGTGCCGGTGGTCCAGCAGGGCCTGCGCTCACGCGCCTTCAAGGGCGCCCGCTTCAGCGAGCAGGAACAGCGCCTGCGGCATTTCCATAAGGAGCTGGACCGGTATATCGCCGGGGAGAAGTAGAGCTCACCTCCGGTGTCTTTGCGAGAAGTTAAGGCTTCCGCGCACTACAACCGCAGGACGAGCTTGGCGATGATGTCGCGCTGCACTTCGTTCGATCCGCCGAAGATCGACGAGGCACGCCTGTTGAGATAGGTGCCGATGGCCGGCGGCGCGTATTCGGGACCCGGCAGCCAGTCGTTGATCTCGTAGAGCGGACGGCCGCCCGCAGGCATGGGCGTGGCGTAATAGTCCAGCGCCTCGACCATCAGCTCGCTCATGCGCTGGCCCAGATCGACCGAGGTCGACTTCATGATCGAGGATTCGGCGCCCGGCGGCTGGCCCGCGGCCAGCTTCGACATCATGCGCAGCTCGGTGATCTCCTGCGCCATCACGCCGACCTCGATCGACGCCAGCTCGGCGGCGAAGCGCGGGTCGCGGACCAGCGGCTCGTTGCCATTGATCTGCGAAGACACCACGGCCTTCAGCTTGGCGAAGCCTGCCTTCAGGCCGCCGGACGATCCGCCGCCGCGCTCGAACTCCAGCAGGAACTTGGCGTATTCCCAGCCCTGGTTCTCCTCGCCGACCCGGTTCTCGACCGGCACGCGCACGTCGTCGAAGAACACCTGATTGACCTCGTGGTCGAGGCCCATGGTAATGATCGGGTCGATCTTGATGCCCGGCGTCTTCAGGTCGATCAGCAGGAACGTGATGCCCTCCTGCTTCTTGCCGGTGTTGTCGGTGCGTACCAGGCAGAAGATCCAGTCGGCGTGGTGGGCGTGGGTGGTCCAGATCTTCGAGCCGTTCAGCACGTATTCGTCGCCGTCGCGCACCGCGCGCATCTTCAGCGACGCCAGGTCCGAGCCGGCGCCCGGCTCGGAATAGCCCTGGCACCAATAGTGCTCGCCGTTCAGGATCTTCGGCAGGAAGGTGTCCTTCTGCTCCTGGGTGCCGTAGGTGAAGATCACCGGACCCACATAGCGCAGGCTCATGGGAATGAGGCGCGGCGCGCCGGCCAGCGAGCATTCCTGCAGAAAGATGTATTGCTGGGTCGGCGTCCAGCCGGTGCCGCCATATTCCCTGGGCCAGAAATAGCCGATCCAGCCCCTGCGGTGGAGCCGGCGGTGCCATTCCATCACCACGTCCTTCTCCACCCAGACTGTCGTGGTCCTGGCGGTGGCGTCGCGGATGTCCTGGGTGAGCTGTTCGTCGAGGAACGCGCGCACTTCCTGCTGGAAGGCCTTGAGGTCGGCGTCGAATTCCAGATCCATGAGAGTATACCCCGGTATAGTCAGATCGCGGGACGTTACCGCCGATCGGTCCAGCGGCGCAAGAGCGCTAGAGCCGCGGCGGCTCCTGCGGGTCTTCGCTCAGGTAGAAGTCGACCCATCGGTGGAAATACTGGTTGCCGCGTTCGTTCCGCCCGAACACCACGTTCTCGAAGGGATGGGCGTTGAGGCTCTTCTGGATGCGCTCGCCCAGGACGTAGTCCTCGCCATAAGTCACGTCGAACAGGAACTGGGCGGTTTGGGCCAGCGACTGGCGCTCCGCCTCGTCCTTCGGCGGGCGCACATGCACATAGTACAGGATGGTGCGGTTCCTGTCGGGCGTCGGGCCGGGAATGATCTGCGCGATCTGGCCGAGGCCGAGCCCGAGATACATTGAGATGTTGGGAAACAGGGTGCGCACGAAGGTGAAGCCCTGCTCCTCGAACTTGTGCAGGTCCGTGCGCTCGGCGTTGTCCATGACGGCGATGTTGGTGGTGCCGTAGGCCACCCGCATATGCGGGCCGAAGGCGTGGAACTCCATCAGGTTGTTCAAGGTCACCTTCAGGATGGTCTCGGTGTGCAGAGTGGCGAAGTGGTAGCCCTCGAGATAGCCGTCGAACGCGATCTTCCAGTTGGCGCCGTGCATCACCTTGGATTCGAGGAAATACCAGTCCTCGAACTTGTGCGGCGCCACATCGTCGATCATGCCACCCAGCCAGTCGTCGAGGTCCATCTCCACGCCCGGTGTCAGCATGGCGAAGATCATGCCGGCGCGCTCGTCGCAGGCAAGCTCGGTCAGGCTGTAGCCGTCCTTGTCGATCTCGCCGAACTTGTGCTGCTCGGACACGGCGAACAGCGAGCCGTCGTTCCGGTAGGTCCAGCCATGATAGGGGCACACGAACCGGTTGGCGCTGCCCAGGCCTTCCTGGGCAATCGGCGCGGCGCGGTGGCGGCAGGCGTTGATGAAGGCGCGGACCTTGCCGTCCTTGCCGCGGGTGATCAGCAGCGGCACGCCGACCATGTCGAGCGCCTTGTAGTTGCCGGGTCCGGGCATCTCGCAGGTCAGCGCGACCATCACCGGCAGCCGCTTGAAGATCAGGTCCACCTCGCGCCGCCAGCGCACCGGATCGGTGTACGAGCTGACCGGCACCTCCATGATGCCGTCGGCCTGGTCGGTGGTGTCGTTGCGATGATGCGCGACGATGCGCTCGGCGATCGCGTTGTATTCTTCCGCGCGGTCCATCGTATTCCCCGGATTCCAGCGGGACGGGCCCGCGCCGGTCCGCGTCCGTCCGGGGATCATCTTACCGCATCGGCGGATGGGCCGGAAGGCCGCGCCTATGCCGCCAGCCGGATGCCCCTTGATAGAGCCACCGGAATGGGCACCGCGATCTCCAGCAACTGCTGGGCCTTGCCCTTGGCGAGCTGGTCGAGGCGCAGGGTCGCCATGCCGCCGCCGCCCAGCGCCTCGTGGCACAGGAAGTTGATGGCGTTCAGGCCGGGCACCTCGAAGCGCTCGACACGCGGATTGACCGCGCCGCGGAACTCGTGGGCGAACCAATCCTGCACCACGTCCTCGGTCAGGGCGGCGCGGATCCAGGGCAGGTATTCGGGCTTGCGGGCAATGATCGCCACGTTGAACTTGTCGCCCTTGTCGCCGGAACGGGCCCAGGCGAGGTCGATCAGCCTTACGGTGATCGCCTCTGTACCGATGGGCGGCGTGTCAGTGACCACGGGGCGTGGATCCTTGGCCAAGTCGAAGCCGCCGGCGGTGCTGACGG
>JBKJNE010000475.1:0-3184 GCA_046596015.1 Alphaproteobacteria bacterium | reverse complement strand
GCCTCGAAGAACTCGTCGGTCGCCGGGTTGAACACGGCGCCCAGCACCGCTTCCTCGCCGTGGACCAGCGCGGCGCAGATGGTGAAGTGGGGCTTGCGCCGTGTTCAACCCGGCGACCGACGAGTTCTTCGAGGCCGGGCTGGGCGCCGGCGCGTTCTGCAACGGCAGGCCGATCCGTGTCAGCGATCATGCCGAGCTGAAGGATGTGCGGATGATCGGCTACCGCGCCATGTTCGACGACCGCCACTGGCGCACGCCCTGGCCGCCGGTGAAGATCCACATGGTGAATTCGATCGCCTACCGCGTGGCGCTGGTGGCGCGCGGCGACCATGACGCGTGCATCAACCTGAAGCCGCAGAACGACTGGGACATCGCTGCCGCCGAGCTGATCCTGCGCGAGGCCGGCGGCATCTGCACCAACCGCGACGGCCAGCCCTACATATTCCACGGCAAGGGCGGCAAGAACCAGAACGTCATCGCCGCCAATCCGGCGCTGCAGGAAAAGCTCGTCGCCAAGCTGCGCGAGTTCGAGCCGAAGATTCCGAAGAAGGACTGACTCTCCCCAAAAAAGAAAAGTGCCCGGGACCGTTTCCGGTCCCGGGCTCAGTTGGGAGAGAAGCTGGCTAGCTTATCTAACGAATTAGAATGCCCGGCTGATCGTCCCGGTGAACTGCGCGTCGCAGCGGAAGACGTCGCAGAATGCGCCGTTCAGGCTGGTGTCGTGGTAGCGGAAGTCGACGTTGAACCAGTCGGTGATCGCGACGGTCAGGCCGATGTTCCAGTTCCAGTAGTCGTCATGGATGCCGTCCCAGGTGATGCCGTTCTCGGTATACACGTTGTAGCCGAGCTGGCCGCCGATGCTGAGGCCCCAGGTGTCGCTGCCCAGCGGGATCGGAACGCTGAAGTTGACCGGGATGTTGATCATGTCGCCGGTGTTGGCGAAGAAGTCCGGCGAATAGACGAAGCCGGTGCCGAGGGTCATGAAGCCCAGGTCGGCGTTCAGCTTGGCGTAGAACTCCCAGTAGTCGTAGCCCACGCCGGCGTCGCCGGGATAGGCGTAGAAGATGGCGCCGACGTCATAGCTGAAGATGCTGTTGCCGAAGGTGCCCTTGTAACCGGCATAGAGGTCGATCTCGATGGTGCTGACGTTCGAGAACGGCGCGCCCTGGTCCTTGAACTCGACGTTCGACGCCCAGGTGCCGATGTACAGGCCGCTGGAGTGGGCCAGGTCCATGCCGCCCTGCACCGCGAAGTCGCCGTTGGTCTGGCTGAAGCCGCGGAAGATGTAGTTGTTGGTGAGAGCAATGTTGCCCGTAAAGGTGAAATCGGGCGTCGGCTCGGCCGCGGCGTCCTGGGCCATGGCGGGCGCGCTCGTCGCGATGAACCCGGCGGCCAGTGCGGCCAGTGCGATTGCCTTCGTGAACTTCATCATGTGTCCTTCCTTACCCTTGGGGGCGCGTTTTCTCGTGTTTCAGAGCAGGTGTCTGCGCTCTGCATTCTCATATTCAAGAGACGTGCCAACACGGCATGTCGCATTGCGGGATGCCGCATATCCCAAGGTAGGTCAACGATCTATAAAGATTCCATGATGTTTTATGCTGCATTTGCGCCTCGCTGTTGCAGCATTGCAACATCCCGAAATGCACATAAATTAACCAGCAACTGCAACAAAGCAGAAATAATGGGCAGCATCTGCAGGGTTGCGGCGGTTAATTTTCAGGCACCGGCGAAACCAGCAGTGCCGGATCGAGGCGGACCCCGTTCCAGTTCATGCGCCAGTCCACATGCGGACCGGACGCGCGTCCCGCCGCCCCCAGCAGCCCGATTCGCTGGCCCTGCGCGACCGGGTCGCCGGCCCTAACATCGACGCGCTCCATGTGGATCAGGGTGGAGGAGACGCCGTAGCCGTGGTCGATGATGACGATGCCGCCCTCGTAATAGAAATCGGGCTCGGCCAGGGTGACGGTGCCCGCGCCCGGCGCCGTCACCGGCGATCCCTTCGGCCCGGCGACGTCGACCCCGTAGTGTGGCTGCTTCGGCGTGCCGTTGAGAATACGTTGACTGCCGTAGACGCCGGAGATCCGCCCCTTCGCCGGCCAGGCCAGCTTGTCGGCCCAGAACAGGGCGTCCGAGCCATGCTTGCGGGCCGCGCCGATGGCGGCGCGTTCCTTCGCCAGCCGCGCGTCCAGCGCCGGGTCGGGCGTCACCTTGGCGGGCGGCAGGCCGTCGATGCGCTGGATGTCCCAGGTGCGCTGGGCGATGGCGAGCGTGCGCCGTTCGGCCGGACCGCCCGGCGGCGTCACCTCCAGCACGGCCGACGGCGGCGCCTCGCGGCCGAAGCCGAACACGAAGCGGCCGTCGGGCGCCACGCGCACCTTCTGGCCGTCCAGTCTCACGGTGGCGCCGGGCGCCGCATGGCCGATGATCATGCCGCCCTGGGTCATCGGGCCGTCGAGGCGCATGTCGGCCCGCGCGGGCAGGATGGCGGCGATGGCGAGGGCGGCGAGCGAGAGCGCGACTGGCAGGAGCCTCAGAACAGGTCTCCCTGCGGCACGGGCGCGGCCGGCTTCTTCTTCGGCTGAGGCCTCGGCGCATCGTCGCCCGTCGCCAGCACGCCGGTGCGGCCGTCGGCGAACTCGATGCTGAGCGCGTCGCCCGGCGACACGGCCCGGCTTTCGGTCACCGGCCGGTCGGCCGCATCGCGGATCACCGCATAGCCGCGCTTCAGCACGTTGTGATAGCCCAGGCTGTCGAGCACCCGCGCGGCGGCGGCCAGCTCCTTTTTCTTGCCGCTCACGATCCGGTCGAGCGCAGGCAATAGGCGCGCGGCTCGTTCCTCGACGGCCCGCGCCGTGTCAGCGACGCGGGCGCGCAGTGGCGCGGGACGCAGGCCAGCCTCGGCGCGGGCAAGCTGGTGTCGATGGGCCTGGATATTACCCAGTAACGCGCGCGGCAGCCGGGCGCTCTTGTTCTCCAGCATTTGGGCGGCGTCGGCGGCGCGGCTACGCAGCAGCGCCGGCCGCAGCCCGCCCGCCGCGTCGGCCAGCCGGTGCCGGTGCGCCTGGGTGTTGGCGACCAGCGCGCGCGGCAGCCGTTCGGACAGCTCGTCGAAGCGCTGCTGGCGCAGGCCCAGCATGGCGTTGAGGTCGGGCAGCGCCCGCGCCGGCTGATGGACGAGCGCCGC
>JBKJNE010000299.1:0-2600 GCA_046596015.1 Alphaproteobacteria bacterium | reverse complement strand
GGTCATTCCATTTATGACACATGGATGCGGTCGCTCGGGTGCGCTGGACACGCTTAAGGCCAGACGCTAAAAGCGAAACGCCCGGCATGCGCCGGTTTCGGGTAAGGGGATAGGACGGACGTGAAGAGCGCCAACGAGATCAGGCGAGCGTTTCTGGATTTCTTCGTGCGCAACGGCCATACCGCCGTGGCGTCGGCGCCGCTCGTGCCGCACAACGATCCCACCCTGATGTTCACCAATGCCGGCATGGTGCCGTTCAAGAACGTGTTCACCGGCAACGAGACGCGCGACTACGTCCGTGCGGCGTCCAGCCAGAAATGTGTCCGCGCCGGCGGCAAGCACAACGACCTCGACAATGTCGGCTACACGGCCCGCCATCACACCTTCTTCGAGATGCTCGGCAACTTCTCGTTCGGCGACTACTTCAAGCCTGACGCCATCGAGTTCGCCTGGAACCTGCTGACGAAGGACTTCGCCATCGATCCGAAGCGGCTGACCGTCACCGTCTATCACGAGGACGAGGAAGCCGCCGTTCTGTGGCGCAGGATCGCCGGCCTGTCCGACGACCGCATCATCCGCATCGCCACGTCGGACAATTTCTGGTCGATGGGCGATACCGGTCCCTGCGGCCCGTGCTCGGAAATCTTCTACGACCACGGCGACCACATCTTCGGCGGTCCGCCCGGATCACCCGACGAGAACGGCGACCGCTTCGTCGAGATCTGGAACCTGGTGTTCATGCAGTTCGAGCAGGTGACGCCGGACACGCGCATCAGCCTGCCCAAGCCCAGCATCGACACCGGCGCCGGCCTGGAGCGCGTCACCGCCGTGCTGCAGGGCGTCCACGACAACTACGATACCGACCTGTTGCGGGTGCTGATCGAGGCGTCGGCCGAGGCCACCGGGACGGATCCCGACGGCGCGCAGAAAGTCTCGCACCGGGTGATCGCCGACCATCTGCGCGCCTGCTCGTTCCTCGTCGCCGACGGCGTGCTGCCGTCCAACGAGGGCCGCGGCTACGTGCTGCGCCGGATCATGCGCCGCGCCATGCGCCATGCCCATATGCTGGGCGCGCAGGACCCGCTGATGTACCGGCTCGTCCCGGCGCTGGTCACCGAGATGGGCCAGGCCTATCCGGAGCTGAACCGCGCCCAGCCGCTGATCACCGAGACTTTCCGGCTGGAGGAAACCCGCTTCCGCGTCACCCTGGAGCGCGGCCTGCGCCTGCTCGACGACGAGCTGAACCGGCTGCCGTCCGGCGCGCCGCTTCCCGGCGAGGTGGCGTTCAAACTCTACGACACCTATGGCTTCCCGCTCGACCTGACCGAGGACGCGCTGCGCGCCATGGGCCGGGTCGTCGAGCTCGAGGGCTTCAACGCTGCCATGGCCCGCCAGCGCGCCGAGGCACGCAAGGCCTGGGCCGGCTCGGGCGACACCGCCACCGAATCCCTCTGGTTCGAAATCCGCGAAGAGCACGGCGCCACCGAGTTTCTCGGCTACGACGCCACCGACGCGGAGGGCAAGATCGTCGCCATCGTCCGCGATGGCCGGCGCATCGAGGTGGCCGAGCCCGGCCAGGAAGTCTCCATCGTCACCAACCAGACCCCGTTCTATGGCGAATCCGGCGGCCAGATGGGCGACACCGGCTCGCTCGCCGCCGAAACCGGCACCGTCGAGGTGAGCGACACCCGCAAGATACTGGGCGCGCTGCACCTGCATGTGGGCACTGTCCATGCCGGCCCGCTCAGCGTCGGCGACGTGGTGCAGATGCATGTCGACGCCGACCGTCGCGACAGGTTGCGCGCCAACCATTCGGCGACCCATCTGGCGCATGAGGCATTGCGCCAGGTGCTCGGCCCGCACGTCACCCAGAAGGGCTCGCTGGTCGCCCCCGAGCGGTTGCGCTTCGACATCTCGCACCAGGCGCCGCTGACGCCCGAGCAGATCACGCTCGTCGAGGAAAAGGTCAACCGTCAGGTCCGCCGCAACGTCGAGGTCACCACAAGGCTGATGACGCCCGACGACGCGGTGCAGGCCGGGGCGCTCGCCCTGTTCGGCGAGAAGTACGGCGACGAGGTTCGTGTGGTCGGCATGGGCCTCGGCGAAGAGCCGTCGCGTCCGAATTACTCGGTCGAGTTGTGCGGCGGCACCCATGTGCGCCGCACCGGCGACATCGGACTGTTCAAGATCGTCGGCCAGGGCGCGGTCTCGGCCGGCGTCCGCCGCATCGAGGCGATGACCGGCGAGGGCGCCGTCGACCACGTCAACGAGCAGGAGCGTCTGCTCGGTCAGGCCGCGGCGGCGGTGAAGGCCTCGCCGGCCGAGCTGCCCGAGCGCATCACCGCGCTGCTGGCGGAACGCCGCCGGCTGGAGAGGGAACTCGCCGACGCCAGGAAGGCGCTCGCCATGGGCGGCGGCGGCGCCCGGAGCGCCGATGACGGCGTGCGCGCGGTCGGGTCGGTCAGGATGATCGCCCGCAAGCTGGACGGAGTCTCGGCCAGGGATCTGCGCGGCCTGATCGACGAGGCGAAGAAATCCCTCGGCTCGGGAATCGCGGCATTCGTCGCCGTGGCCGACGGCAAGGCGTCGGTCGCCGTCGG
>JBKJNE010000265.1:0-6284 GCA_046596015.1 Alphaproteobacteria bacterium | reverse complement strand
CACCGCCCATCCGCTCGATGCCTACAAGCGCGCCCTGGCGCAGCAGAACGTGCTTGTCTGGTCGGAGGCGTTCGCGCGCATGCAGAAGGGCATGACAGGGTTCAGGCTGGCCGGCGTGATCTCGAGGGTGCAGGAGCGCAAGTCGCAGAAGGGCAAGCCCTATGCGTTTGTCGAGCTGACTGATTCCAGCGGTGCCTTCGAGGTGATGTTCTTCTCGCAGCAATTGTCGGCCCACCGCGACATGCTCGAGGTCAACAAATCCATCGTGCTCACCATCGAGGCGCGGATCGAGAACGATACACCCAAGCTGGTCGCCCAGTCGGCCCAGAGCATCGACGACGTGGTGGCGCAGGCCGGCATGGGGCTGCGGCTGGTCATCGACAATGACCAGCCCTTCGACGTGGTCCGCGACATCCTGGAAGCCGGCGGGCGCGGGAAGGGTTTCGTGCACGTTGCGCTGAACCTGCCGGACATGAGCAGGCAGGTTGAGTTGACGCTGCCCGACCGATACAAGATATCGCCAAAGCTGCGGGACAGCCTAGAAACACTCCCCGGCATTCTCGAAGTTCAGGAAATCTGATGACCGAAACGATCCCGTTCGCCGCCACCGTCATGCTGCTGCGTGACCGTCCGGGCGAGATGGAAGTGCTGATGGTGCAGCGTCACCGTGACATGAAGTTCATGGGCGGCGCGCTGGTGTTCCCCGGCGGCAAGCACGATCCGGCCGACGTGGGCGCGGCGAAATACGCCACCTGCACGTCCGACGACGTGGCGCTGCGCATCACCGGCATCCGCGAGGTGTTCGAGGAGTGCGGTATCCTGCTGGCCCGGGAGAGGGACGGAAGCGGCTTCGTCGGTGACGCTCACCGCGACCGCATCGCCGAGCGTCACCGCAAGAAGCTGGAAAAGGGCGAGATGAACATGGTCGATCTTGCCGAGGCCGAGAACATCGAGTTCATGACCGACCTCCTGGTGCCGTTCGCCCACTGGATCACGCCCAAGGGCGCGCCCCGGCGATATGACACCTGGTTCTATATGGTTCGCGTACCCGAGGACCATATTCATACCCATGACGGCGGCGAATCCGTGGATTCGGTGTGGATCAGCGCGTCGCAGGCGCTGGCCGACGAGGCCGCCAAGCTGCGAGAGATCACGTTCCCCACGCGCATGCAGCTCGCCAAGCTGGGCCGCAACAAGACCGTCGATGCCGCGCTCGACGCCGCCAGGAACTCGACCATCGTCACGGTGCTGCCCGAGATCCTCGACGGCAAGCTGCAGATACCGCGGGAAGCCGACTACGACATCACCGAGGAAGAGCTGACCCGCGCCCAGCATAAGTAGGCGGGTAGCCGCTCGTTGAATGCGCGAACAGGCACGGTGAAGGTTGTGAACTGCACATAGGAAAACCAAGGAAACTAGCCATTACTCCTTGCATCCGGGCAGGTGACGGGCTAAATGACCGCCCATCACACACGCAGGGGCACGGTCAAGTGTGTTGCTTGATCGGTCCGGTGTCGGCACCAGCCGGCTCTTTTCCCTGTGGCGGTTGAACCGGTAAAGGAAGGATTGCAGATGGCTCTGCCTCAAGTTTCTATGCGCCAGCTCCTCGAAGCGGGCGTTCACTTCGGTCACCAGACGCATCGCTGGAACCCCAAGATGGGCCCGTATATTTTCGGCGCCCGCAACAAGATCCACATCATCGACCTGTCGGAGACGGTTCCGCTGATGAACCGCGCCCTGGTGGCGATCCGCGACATCACCGCCGGCGGTGGCCGCGTGCTGTTCGTCGGCACCAAGCGCCAGGCGGCCGACGTCGTCGCTGCCGCTGCCCGCAAGTGCGGCCAGCACTATGTCAATCACCGCTGGCTCGGCGGCATGCTGACCAACTGGAACACCATTTCCCAGTCGATCCGGCGCCTGAAGACGCTGGAAGAGGAGATGAAGGGCGGCGAGAGCGGCGGCCTGACCAAGAAGGAACGCCTCAGCCTGCACCGCGAGCACGAGAAGCTCGAGCGCTCGCTGGGCGGCATCAAGGACATGGGCGGCCTGCCGGACCTGCTGTTCGTGATCGACACCAACAAGGAAGCCATCGCCATCCAGGAAGCCAACAAGCTGGGCATTCCGGTGGCGGCCGTGGTCGATACCAACTGCAATCCGGACGGCATCGACTATCCGATCCCGGGCAATGACGACGCCAGCCGCGCCATCCACCTGTACTGCGACATGGTGGCGTCGTCGGTGCTCGAAGGCATCCAGCGCGAGCTGGTCGCCGGCGGCGTCGACATCGGCGAATCCGAGACCCCGGTGGTCGAGGACCTGCCCGAAGCCGACGCGCTTCAGGCCGAGCCGGACATCCAGGCCGAGGCCCAGCCCGAGCCCGAGATTCAGGCCGAGGCCCAGCCCGAGCCGGACATCCAGCCCGAGCCCGAGATTCTGGCCGAAGCCGTGACGCAGGACGAGGAACAGGCCGAAGCCGCCGCCAACGGCTGAGCCAAGCCCCATACGTTCATCGAATCGACATGGGGGCCGCGTAAAAACGGCCCCTATTTGTCATAGACACCCGTTTGCAGGAAGGAAGAACCATGGCTGAGATCACCGCCGCCCTTGTGAAAGAGCTCCGCGAGAAGACCGGCGCCGGCATGATGGATTGCAAGAAGGCGCTGACCGAGAACACGGGCGACCTCGAGGCGTCCATCGACTGGCTGCGCCAGAAGGGTCTGGCCGCCGCGGCGAAGAAGTCCGGCCGCGTGGCCGCCGAAGGCCTGGTCGGAGTCAGCGTCGGCGGCAAGGCGGGCGCCCTGGCCGAAGTGAACTCGGAAACCGACTTCGTCGCCCGCAACGACACGTTCCAGGGGTTCGTCAAGACCGTCGCCGACCTGGCGCTGGCCAATGACGGCAACCAGGACGCGGTGATCGCCAGCGGCTTCCCGAACGAGAGCCGCACGGTCGCCGAACAGCTCACCCACATGATCGCCACCATCGGCGAGAACATGGCGATCCGCCGGATGGCCGCCCTCAAGGTCAGCCAGGGCGTCGTCGCCAGCTACGTCCACAACCCGGCCGCGCCGGGCCTGGGCAAGATCGGCGTCATCGTGGCGCTGGAATCGGCCGGCGACGCCGGCAAGCTGGAAGCCTTCGGCCGCCAGCTCGCCATGCATATCGCCGCCGCCGCGCCCCAGTCGATCTCGACCGACGACCTGGACGCCGATCTGGTCGCCCGCGAGCGCCAGATCCTGGTGCAGCAGGCCCGCGACTCCGGCCGCGCCGAGGACATCATCCAGAAGATGGTCGATGGCCGCATGCGCAAGTTCTTCGAGGAAGTCGTGCTGCTGTCCCAGACCTGGGTGATCGACGGCGAGAGCAAGATCGACAAGGTCGTCGCCGGTCTGGCCAAGGACCTGGGCGCCGACGTCAAGGTGACCGGCTTCGTCCGCTTCGTGCTGGGCGAGGGCATCGAGAAGAACGAAGGCGATTTCGCCGCCGAAGTCGCGAGCATGGCCGGCTAAGACCAGCGGCTCCTTGGATCGGGTTCCGCTTCCGGACGGCATCGTCTGGAAGCGGGCGATCCGCAACGCCGATTTCGACAGGAACCCGCAATACGGGCTACAGTAGCCCGGCGGAGTTGTTGTAAGGTGCGCGCCGCCGGTCGGCGCGGTATCCGCGCCTTGACGCAAGAAGGGGAAAGCTGTGGCGACGCCAGGTCCATATCGCCGTGTCCTGTTGAAGGTTTCGGGCGAGGCCCTGATGGGCGATGGCTCCTACGGCATCGATCTTGCCACCGTCGACCGCATCGCCGACGACGTGAAGGCGGTGGTCGCCTCGGGCACCCAGGTCTGCCTGGTCGTCGGCGGCGGCAATATCTTCCGCGGCCTGTCGGGCGCGGCCCAGGGCATGGACCGGGCCAGCGCCGACCAGATCGGCATGCTGGCCACGGTGATGAACGCGCTGGCCATGCAGAACATCATGGAGAACAAGGGCATGGCGACGCGGGTGCAGTCGGCCATTCCGATGTCCAGCGTCTGCGAGCCCTATATCCGCCGCCGGGCGATCCGGCACATGGAAAAGGGCAGGGTGGTGATCTTCGCCGCCGGCACCGGCAACCCGTTCTTCACCACCGACACGGCCGCCGCGCTGCGCGCCGCCGAGATGCGTTGCGACGCGCTGCTGAAGGGCACCCAGGTCGACGGCGTCTATTCCGCCGACCCGAAGAAGGACCCGAACGCGATCTATCACACGCACCTCAGCTATCTCGAGGTGTTATCGAACGATCTTAAAGTGATGGATGCATCGGCCGTATCGCTGGCCCGCGAGAACGACATCCCCATCCTGGTGTTCTCGATCCAGGATCCGGGCGGCCTCGCCCGGGTGCTGTCGGGTCAGGGCACGTTCACCACGATTGGCAAGTAGACACCACGATCGGCAAACAGAGGTCGCCATGGCTGAGGAAGATATCGACCTGGACAGCATCGAGCGCCGCATGAAGGGCGCGGTCGATGTGCTGTCGAGCGAATTCGGGGGGCTGCGCACCGGGCGCGCCTCCGCGTCGCTGCTCGACCCGATCACCGTGGAGGTCTACGGTTCGGCGATGCCGATCAACCAGGTCGGCACCGTCAGCGTGCCGGAGTCGCGCATGATCACCGTCCAGGTCTGGGACCGCTCGAACGTCTCGGCGGTCGACAAGGCGATCCGCAATTCGGGCCTGGGCCTGAATCCGTCGCCGGACGGCACCCTGATCCGCATTCCGATCCCGGAACTGAACCAGGAACGCCGCGCCGAACTGACCAAGGTCGCCGGCCGCTATGCCGAGCAGGCCAAGGTGGCGGTGCGCAATGTGCGGCGCGACGGCATGGACCTGCTGAAGCGGCTCGAAAAGGCCAGTGACATCAGTCAGGATGATCACAAGCTCTACGCCGACGAGATCCAGGAGATGACCGACAAGATGGTCTCCAGGATCGACGAGATGTTCGCGACCAAGGAAAAGGAGATCATGCAGGTATAGCGCATGCTGGACGTCTCGCCCCAACAGCTCCAAGCGGTCATCCCGACGCACATCGCCATCATCATGGACGGCAATGGCCGCTGGGCGCAGTCGCGTGGGCTGCCGCGTATCGCCGGGCACCGGCAGGGCGCGGAGGCGGTGCGGCGCTCGGTGGAAGCTTGCCGCGAACTGGGCGTGTCGTACCTGACCCTGTTCGCGTTCTCGTCCGAGAACTGGAAGCGGCCCGCGTCGGAGGTCGATGACCTGATGGGACTGCTGCGGCTCTACCTGCGCCGCGAGATCGCCGAACTGGCGAAGAACGACGTGCGGCTGAAGATCATCGGCGACCGGACCAAGCTGTCCGACGATATCTGCGCGCTGATCAACGAGGGCGAGACCCGCACCCGGCAGAACAACGGCCTGACGCTCACCATCGCCATCAGCTATGGCGCCCAGGCCGAGATCGTCAACGCCGCCCGGCTGATCGCCGCCGCCCACCAGCGCGGCGAGATCGACCTGGACGAGATCGACGAGGGGCTGTTCTCGCGCTTCCTCTATACCGAGAGCATGCCCGACCCCGACCTGGTGATCCGTACCAGCGGCGAACAGCGCCTCAGCAACTTCATGCTGTGGAAGTCGGCCAATGCCGAGCTGCTGTTCATGGACGTCTATTGGCCCGATTTCGACAAGCAGTCGCTGATGAAGGCCATCGATTCGTTCAATGCCCGGGAACGGCGCTACGGCGCGACGTCGAGCTCCTGAGCGTCACGGCGAGGACAGACCTGATTGGCCAGCCGCTTACTCGTTCGCACCGCTTCGGCGCTGGTCATGGCGCCGGTGGCGCTGGGCGCGGCCTGGATCGGCGGCTGGTGGTTCGCCGCGTTGATCTTCCTCATCGCGCTGTACGGCACGGTCGAATGGAACCGCATGACCGGTTCGGCGCAGGCGGCGTTCACCATCGTCAACGGGATCAGCCTGGCGCTCGCGTGCATGGCGCTGCAGGACATCGGCGGCTGGCTGGCGCTGGCGTTCGTGCTGGCGGGCGGACTGCTGGTGGCCACGGTAGCACTGGCGCGCCGCTGGCCGGTGGCGTGGCCGGTCGCTGGCCTGCTTTACCTCGGCACCGCCGCCGTGGCGCTGCTGTGGATGCGGCAATGGGGTGGCTTCCTGCTGGTGCTGTGGCTGCTGCTGGTGATCTGGGCGTCGGACACCGGCGCCTATCTGGTCGGCTCGCGGGTGGGCGGCCCCAAGCTGGCGCCGCGGCTGAGCCCCAACAAGACGTGGTCCGGCCTGATCGGCGGTTGCA
>JBKJNE010000447.1:0-2742 GCA_046596015.1 Alphaproteobacteria bacterium | reverse complement strand
CGGCCCGCCGTTTGGCGCGGCGGGCAGGATCGATCCCGCTGGCGGACCGCTGCGCATCCTGGTCGCCGGCCGTGTGTCGGACGCGGACAAGGGCTGCCTGTGGATTCCGGACATCCTGGCGCCGCTGGCCGGCATGCCGATCGAGCTGACCGTGGCCGGCGACGGAGGGGACCGCGCCGCGCTGGAGCGCCGGCTGGCCTCGGCGCCTTTCAAGGTGACGTTCACCGGCACCGTCGCCCCGCCGGTGCTCGCGGACCTCTGCCGCGGCAGCGACGTGCTGC
This sequence comes from Alphaproteobacteria bacterium, assembly GCA_046596015.1. Classification (GTDB taxonomy): domain Bacteria; phylum Pseudomonadota; class Alphaproteobacteria; order SMXS01; family SMXS01; genus RI-34. The sequence goes on along the minus strand of JBKJNE010000447.1, from coordinate 2,461 downwards.
TGCTCCCCAGCCGCACGGAAGGATTCGCGCTGGTGTTGCTGGAAGCCATGGCGAGCGGCTGCGTGCCGGTCGCGTCGCGGATCAAGGGCGTGACCGACGCGGCGGTCACCGACGGCAAGGACGGCCTGCTGTTTCCGATCGGACACAAGGCGGCGGCGACGTCGGCCCTGCGCCGCCTGGCTGGCGACCGTGCCCTGCTGCGGCGCCTCTCGGCGGCCGCCGTGGAGACGGCCGCGACGCGGTTCACCCACGAACGCCAGATGACCGCCTATGCCGACCTGATCGGCCGGTTGAATAGCGCGCGTCCGCCGGTCGCGGCGGCCGAGGACATGGCCCGGTGGACCATGGCGCCAGGCTTCGCGCCGCGGCTGCGGTCGCATGTCCCCCGGCCGCTGAAACTCTGGCTGCGGACGGCGGCGGAAAGGCTGCGGTAGCCGCCTCCGCAGCGGCGTACCGTCACGCTGCACCAGCGCAGAGCGATGGGTCAGGGTCCAGAACTGCGAGCCGTCTGTTCGCGGCGCCAGCTTGCTGGCGGAACGTCATACTCGCGCCGGAATGCCCGGTTGAAAGCCGCCTCGGATTCGTAGCCCACGTCATAGGCGATCCGGGCGATCGGATCGGTGGAATCCCGCAATTGTACCAAAGCCTGCTGCAACCGCCGCCGCGCGAGGTAGCGCATCGGCGGTTCGCCGATGACGCGCGTGAAGCGTTCCGCGAAGGCCGAGCGGGACAGAGCCAACTCTCGCGCCAGATCCTCGGTCGTCCAGCGCCGTGCGATCTCGCCGTGGAGGAGCGCGAGTGCGCGGCCAACCACCGGATCGCGCATTCCCGCCGCCCAGGCGTTCGCAGCCGGCGGCTGAGACACGAAGTAGCGGCGTACCGCCTCCATGAACAGGAGTTCCGCGAGCTTTGCGAGAACCGTCGACGAGTGGGTCTGCGCCTCCGCCAGCTCCATTGCCGCGAAGCGGAAAGTGCTCTCGATCCAGTTGCCCGACGCGCCGTCGGCGACATTGAGCTTCAGGACGCTCGGCAGCAGCGCGACGAAGGCGTTGTGCGGGAGGTCGTTGCCAAGGAAGCCGCAGAGGATCTTTGTCCGCTCCCCGCCTCCGCCGTAAACGATCTTCGCCAGCCCACCGCCCTCCGCCGGTTGAATAAGGTGCTCGGCGCTGACCGGCCGGAGGTTCAACGCGCTGCCGATGACGTGATCGTCGTTGCGCGGAAGGACAACGAGTTCGCCGCGTTCGACGGACACCGGGGGCTGCTTGCCCACTTTCACGAGGCAGCGGCCGGCGGTGACGTAGTGATAGGCGATGATGTGGCGCGGCTCGGGCGTGAACGGGATGCAATCTTCCGGCCCGACCTTGGCAGCAACACACCAGGGCGCCGTGAATTCGGCGTCTAGAAAGATGCCGCCCGTGAGACGCATCGCCCGCATCATGTCCACTACGACATCCACCAGGCAACCTCCCCTCAAATTCGGCGGATCGGTCAAGAGTTCCGGCGCGTCGCTCATTATCGGTTTCGCGGCGCCAGTATAGCCTAGCATCGAAATCGCGAAACCGGCAGTTGATGGCCATGCCCAATCGGCTGGCCATCGCCGCAATCACCGTGTGGTTGCTCAACAGGAGAAACCGATCATGCTTACCGATGCACAGGGCAATGCGCTTTCGGGCGCGACGGTCGAGGCAGCAGAGCTGTTCAACGGGGCCGTCGAGGCCTTCAACATCTATCGCGGCGACCCCGTGGGTTTGCTGGACCATGCCGTCGAGGCCGCGCCCCTATTCGCGATGGCGCATATCCTGAAGGCGCATGTGTTCGGACTGGCGACCGAGCCGAAAGCTGCGGAAGACGCAAAGGCGATACTCGGCAAGGTGAGGACGATGCAGCTCTCGGAACGCGAGGCCTCGCATGTCGCCGCGCTCGATCTGCTCCTCGCGGGACGATGGACCGCCGCCGCCGAGGCTTTCGACCGCCACAATGCGGGTTATCCACATGACATCGTCGCGCTTCAATCGGGCCACCTGACGGACTTCTTCCGCGGCAATGCACGGAGCCTGCGCGACCGCATCGCGCGCGTCCTGCCGAAATGGTCGGCGGACATACCGGGTTATTCGATCCTGCTCGGGATGCGCGCGTTCGGCCTCGAGGAAAACGGCGACTATGGACAGGCCGAAGATGCCGGCCGGCGTGCGGTGGACCTGCAGCCGCTCGACTGCTGGGCACATCACGCCGTCGCCCATGTCATGGAAATGCTGGGCCGCGCCGAGGACGGCATCGGCTGGATGATCGCCCGCGAGCCGCACTGGTCCGGCGATGGCAATTTCTTCAAGGTCCACAACTGGTGGCATCGCGCGCTCTATCACCTCGACCTTGGCCAGGCCGACGAGGTCTTCGCGCTCTATGACGGGCCGATCCGGCAGGACCGCAGCACCGTCGCGGTCGACATGATCGACGCCTCGGC
>JBKJNE010000443.1:0-6104 GCA_046596015.1 Alphaproteobacteria bacterium | reverse complement strand
CGGGCAGCGAACCGGTCGCGACCTCGGCAAGGCGCTTGCCCGAGCCGTCGAAGAAGATGACCTTGCCCGGGCGGCCCTGGTCCTTGGAGCCATGGACTGCGGCGGCGATGACGCCCTTGTGGGCCGCGACTGCGGTGGGCGATTCGTCCTTCGCAAGGTCGAGCTGTCCGGCTTCCGACCACTTCGCGTTCTGCGGACCCGTTCCCTCGAGTTGCAGAATATCGATGGCAGGGATGGCGCCATCGACGACATAGAAGCGATTGGTGCCCGGATCGAAAGCGACGATTTCGGCCGCGCCCTTGTTGAACACGCCGCTCTCGTGGCGAAGGATCTGCTTCAGGGTCAGCGCCGAGGCGTCGTGGCTGTAAGCCAGCGCGGCCGCGGCCGTCGTGGCCAGAACGAGGGAACGGAAGGCCCGCATGGTGATTTCCTCCGGAACATTATGATTGCGTCCTCTCTATTCCCGGCGGGCGACAATCAGGTGACCGATCGGTTGCCGATTTGTGACAGGAATGCGGTCGGGCGGCGTTACGGTTCCGGTTGATCCCGACAAAACCTCTCTGTAGAATGTGAAATTGGATAAACAACATACTTGAAGTGTGAAATAGGGGTTGCTCTCCGTGGACAACGCAGGTAAAAGGCGCCCAGCCTGCGGTCAACGCTGAGCACTCAGGAGCGGCATGCCATGTACCAGTACGACAGGTTCGACCACCAGATTCTGGCCGAACGCAATGCCCAGTTCCGCGGCCAGGTGGAACGGCGCCTGCGCGGCGAACTCAGCGAGGAAGAGTTCCGGCCGCTGCGGCTGATGAACGGCCTCTACCTGCAGCTTCACGCCTACATGCTGCGCGTGGCGATTCCCTACGGCGTGCTGTCGTCAGCGCAGCTTCGCCAGCTTGCCATGATCGCGCGCAAGTACGACCGCGACTACGGCCATTTCACCACCCGCCAGAACATCCAGTACAACTGGATCAAGCTGGAAGAGATGCCCGACCTTCTCGAGGACCTGGCCAAGGTCGAGATGCACGCCATTCAGACATCGGGCAACTGCATCCGCAACATCTCGACGGACCAGTTCGCCGGCGTCGCCCGCGACGAGCTGGAGGATCCGCGCCCCTACGCCGAAATCCTGCGCCAGTGGTCCACCTTCCACCCGGAATTCTCGTATCTGCCGCGCAAGTTCAAGATTGCGCTGACCGGCGCCGCACGCGACCGCGCCGCCATCTACTTCCACGACATGGCCTACCGGCTGGTGAAGAACGACGCGGGGGAGATCGGCTTCCAGGTCATCGTCGGCGGCGGCATGGGCCGCACGCCCATCGTCGGCAAGGTGATCAAGGACTTCATTCCGAAGAAGCACCTGCTGTCCTATTCGGAATCGGTGATGCGCGTCTATAACGGCTACGGAAGGCGCGACAACATCTTCAAGGCCCGCATCAAGATCCTGGTGCAGGAGTTGGGCATTGAGGAATTCCGCCGCCAGGTGGATGCCGACTACGCGCAGAACATGAGCCGCTCGCTCGACCTGGAAGACGGCGAGATCGAACGCATGAAGGCGTTCTTCGCGCCGCCGGCCTACCGCACGCTGCCCGACGGCGACGCCGCTGTCGCTGCGCTGATCGCCGGCAACAAGCAGTTCAAGATGTGGCACGACCGGAACGTGACCGCGCACAAGGTGCCGGGCTATTCCATCGTCACCATCTCGCTGAAGCCCAAGGGCGTCGCGCCGGGCGATGCGACGACGGACCAGATGTACGCCATCGCCGACCTGTCGGACGAGTATTCGCTGGGCACCCTGCGGACCACCTTCAAGCAGAACCTGGTGCTGACCGACGTCGAGACGTCGCGTCTGGCCGAGCTGTGGGAGAAGCTGAAGGCGCTGGGCGTCGCGACCGCCACCGTCGATACGCTGACCGACATCATCGCGTGTCCCGGCCTCGACTATTGCAGCCTGGCCAACGCCCGCTCGATCCCGGTCGCCCAGCGGCTGATCGACCGGTTCGACGACCTGGACTTCGTCCACGACCTGGGCGAGCTGCGGCTCAACATCTCGGGCTGCATCAACGCCTGCGGCCACCACCATGCCGGCAACATCGGCATCCTGGGCGTGGACAAGAAGGGCGAGGAGTTCTATCAGGTCACCCTTGGCGGGTCGCCCGAGGACGACGCCTCGATCGGCAAGATCATGGGACCGGCGTTCTCCGAGCACGACATCGTTCCCGCCATCGAAAAGGTCATCGAGGTCTTCGTCGCCAGGCGCGAGCCCGACGAGCGGTTCATCGACTGCTACCGGCGCATCGGCATGGAACCCTTCAAGGAACGTGTCTATGCGGATCATTAAGCAGCGGGAAATCGTCGAGGACGACTGGCAGCACGTCGAGGACGGCGCGCCGCTTCCCGAAGGCAAGGTCATCGTGTCGCTGTCGCGCTGGAAGGCCGAGCGCGAGGCGCTGATCGGCCGCCGCAACAGCGGTCTGGGCATCCAGCTCGCCCCCAGCGAGCACGCCGACGACATCGCCGCCGACCTCGACAATTTTGAGGTCGTGGCGCTGAACTTCCCGATCTTCCGCGATGGCCGGGCTTATACCACGGCCCGGCTGCTGCGCGACCGCTACGGCTACAAGGGCGAGCTGCGGGCGACAGGCGACGTGCTGCGCGACCAGATCTTCTTCATGCACCGGGTCGGCTTCGACTCCTTCGAGGTGCGCGGCGACCGCGGCATCGAGGACGCGCTGAAGGCGTTCGACGACTTCAAGGTCACCTACCAGCCCTCGGCCGACGAAGGCCAGCCGCTCTGGCGCCGTCGGGGCTAGGCCCGGCCTTGCCAAATCTCTCGGTGAACCGGCCCGCCATCATCCTCGTCGTCCCGCAGATGGGCGAGAATATCGGCGCCGCCGCGCGGGCCATGAACAATTTCGGCCTGACCGACCTGCGCCTGGTGCGGCCGCGCGACGGCTGGCCCAATCCCGACGCCGTTCCCATGGCGGCGGGATCCACCGAGATCCTCGACAACGCGACCGTGTTCCGGACCACCGAGGACGCCATCGCCGACCTCAACCATGTGGTCGCCACCACGGCGCGCCAGCGCGGCATGATCAAGCCGGTGCTGACCCCGCGCGCCACCGCCGAGGACCTGTGGTCACGGAGCGGGCAGGGGCAGAAGACCGGCATCCTGTTCGGCGGCGAGCGCTCGGGCCTTGCCAACGAGGACGTGGCGCTGGCCGATGCCGTCGTCACCATCCCGACCAATCCGGCCTATTCGTCCATCAACATCGCCCAGGCGGTGCTGCTGCTGGGCTATGAATGGATGATGGCGGCGGGCGGCACTGTCTCCGGGCCCGCGGTCGACGACCGCTCGCGGCCCGCCACCAAGGAAGAGCTGGTCGGCTTCATGGAACACATGGAGCAGGCGCTCGACCAGGCCGGCTTCCTGTTCCCGCCGGCCAAGCGCCCCAGCATGATCCTCAACCTGCGCAACATGTGGCAGCGCGCCGACCTGCGCGAGCAGGACGTGCGCACGCTTCGGGGTATCATCGTCGCCCTGTCTTCGTATAAGACTCGGGGCGTCAAGAACGACTGAGCGAAGGGGAGAGACCAATGACCGCGTGGTGCATCGTCGCCAAGATCAAGGCGAAGGACGGCAAGGCCGAGGATTTCGTGAAGGCCGCCAAGGCACTGTCGGCGGCGGTCAACGCCAACGAGCCGGGCTGCCTGTTCTACGAGCTGCACAGCACCGAAGACCCGCTGCAGTTCGTCTTCGTCGAGCGCTACAAGGACGAGGACGCCATGAAGGCCCACCGCGGCTATCCACACTTCAAGGAACTGGGCCGCGCGATGGGCGAATTCATGGACGGCCCGCCCGAGATCATGCGCCTGCCGCAGGTATGAGGCACACCTTCCCCTAGCGAGACCTATTCTATCCGTGTCCCTGAGCTTGTCGAGGGCCTGCATCAACATAGGTGCATGGCCCTCGACAAGCTCAGGGACACGGATAGATTTGGGTTTTGCTCAAACAAACGTTCAAGAATCCTTGCGCCCATCCGTTCTCCCGGCGATAAATTCTGCACCGTTGCAGAATCAGGGGAGAGACAGCATGGGCAAGCTCGACGGCAAGGTCGCCATCGTCACCGGCTCCGGCCGCGGCATCGGCAAGGCCATCGCCACTCGTTTTGCCGAGGAGGGCGCCAAGGTCGTCGTCGCCTCGCGCACACCGGCCACCGTCGATTCCGTGTCGAAGCAGATCAGGGACGCGGGCGGCACCGCGCTGGGCGTGGCCTGCGACGTCAGCGAGAAGGACTCGGTGTTCGCCATGGTCGAGAAGGCGGTCCAGGAATTCGGCACCGTCGATATCCTGGTGAACAACGCCCAGGGCTTCGGCACCAAGAAGAAGCCACAGGGCTCGACCGTGTTCGTCGCCGTCGAGGACACCAACGACGACGAGGTCTACTACACCTTCACCTCCGGCTGCATGGCCATGCTGTGGGGCATGAACGCCGTGTTCCCGTATCTGAAGGAAAAGGGCGGCCACATCATCAACTTCGCCTCGACCGCCGGCATGGAAGGCCAGCCGGGAAACCTGTCCTACAACATCGCCAAGGAATCGATCCGGGCGCTCACCCGCACGGCGGCGCGCGAATGGGGCGTGCACAACATCCTGATCAACACCATATGCCCGTCGCTGAAGACCGACGCCTTCGAGGCCTGGGAAGCGGCCCGGCCGGAATTCGTGCGCAACATCCGCGAGTCGATCCCACTGAAGCGCCACGGCGATCCCTACAAGGACGGCACGCCGATCTGCGTGTTCCTCGCCAGCGAAAACACCTACCTGACCGGCATGACGTTCATCCTGAACGGCGGCCGGATCATGCCGTAGCCCTGCTGGGCCGATATGCGCGGCGGCGTCGAAAACCCGCCGTTTTGCGGCTTCTAAGCGTTTGACATCGCGTCGTCGCTGCGTATAGTGCGCCCACCCAAGCGGGCAGCGATGCCCGAGATTATCTTTTGCACGAACGCGAACCGAGAAGAACGGCTGAATGACCAAGCGGATCAACGCTAAGTACAAGATCGATCGCCGTCTGGGCGAGAACCTCTGGGGCCGTCCCAAGAGCCCGGTGAACAACCGGTCCTATCCGCCGGGCGAACACGGCCAGCGCCGCCGCCGCAAGCCGTCGGATTTCGGCAACCAGCTGATGGCCAAGCAGAAGCTGAAGGGCTTCTACGGCTCGATCACGGAAAAGCAGTTCCGCAACATCTACGCCGAGGCCGTCCGCATGCGCGGCGACACCGGCGAGAACCTGATCGGCCTGCTGGAGCGCCGCCTGGACGCGGTCATCTACCGCGCCAAGTTCGTGCCGACCGTTTTTGCCGCCCGCCAGTTCGTCAATCACGGCCACGTGCTGGTGAATGGCAAGCGCGTGAACATCGCCTCCTACCGCGTCCGCGAGGGCGACGTGATCTCGCTGCGCGACAAGTCAAAGCAGCTGCTCGTGGTACTCGAGGCCGTCGAGTCGGCCGAGCGCGACACCCCCGAATATCTCGACGTGGACTACAAGGCCATGGCCGCCACCTTCGTGCGCACGCCGAAGCTGGGCGACGTGCCCTACGCCGTCCACATGGAGCCGAACCTGGTGGTCGAGTTCTACTCGCGCTGAGTTCGCTGCCATAAGGTTTCAGACGGGCCGGATGCAAATCCGGCCCGTTTCGTTTTGGGCTTGATGGATCAGGTCCCGAGCCGGCCGCCGCCCTTTTTCGTCACCACCACCACCGAGGGGCGGGGCGGCATGCCGGCGTTGAAATCGGGCCAGCGGGTCGCCGGATTCTCGAAGGTGGACGGACCCTTGAACAGCGGCCATTTGTCGCAGCTATCGTCGCCCGGATGCTGGACGGCGAGGAACAGGGTCTCACCGTCCGGCGTGAAGCATGGCCCGCACATCTCGGCGCCCATCGGGCACCGGAACAGCATCTTCGCCAGACCGCGGCCCGGGCCGTCGGTCTCGATGGCCCAGAATCCGTCGGACGTGACGCCCGTCGGCACCTCGCCCTTGGGCGCGTCCGGGAACGCCTTGCCCGAATTATAGACCCAGTTGTCGCCCTGGTCGGTGGCG
>JBKJNE010000349.1:0-2652 GCA_046596015.1 Alphaproteobacteria bacterium | reverse complement strand
GGCGAGCGCCATGTGCATCAGCGACATGCCGGCGTCCCCGGCGACCGCGACCAGCTTCTCGATCAGGTCCAGCTTGCGCTGGTTGTCGGCGCGGTTCATGTCGTAGAGATGCGGCTGCAGGTTCTGGCGTTGGGTGTCGTTGGGCGTGGCGCCGCGCCGCCACTTGCCGGTCAGCCAGCCCTGCGACAGCGGCGACCAGACGATCGCGCTCATGCCGTAGCGCAGCACCGTCGGCAGGATGTCGGCCTCGATGCGGCGGGCGAAGATCGAATAGGGCGGCTGCTCGGTGCGGAACCGCTCGCGGCCCCGGTTTTCCGAAACCCAGTGGGATTCGACGATCTGCTCGGCCGGGAAGGTGGACGAGCCGATATAGCGCACTTTGCCCTGGCGGATCAGGTCGGACAGCGCGCCCAGCGTCTCGTCGATGTCGGTGGCGCTGTCGGGCCGGTGCACCTGGTACAGGTCGATATAGTCGGTGCCCAGGCGGCGCAGGCTGTCCTCGGCCGCCTTGATGATCCAGCGCCGCGAATTGCCCTTCATGTTGGGGTTGGCGCCGCCCATCGGCAGGCTGAACTTGGTGGCGAGGACGACGTCGTCACGCTTCTTGCCCAGCGCCTTGCCCAGCATGGTCTCGGACTCGCCGTGGGAATAGACGTCCGAGGTGTCGAAATAGTTGATGCCAGCGTCGAGCGCGCGGTCGACCATGCGGCTGCACTCGACCTGGTCGCTGTTGCCGAAATAGCCGAACATGCCGGCGCCGAAGCAGAACTTGCTCACATGCATGCCGGTGCGGCCCAGAACCCGCATTTCCATCGCGTCTCTCCCCTGTTCATTCACGCGTGATTGTGGGCGCGGATTAGAGCAGGTCGCACAACGGGCCGCAATGGGCAGCGAACCGGTTCCGCTTGCCAATGAACGGGTCCAGGTCTCTAATTTCGAGGGTTCAACATGGGTGGGGATCGAAAGTCATATGGACGCACTCAATGACGTGCCGGTCGCGGCGATCGTCCTGATCGTTCTGCTGGTCATCCTGTCGTTCATGACCATCAAGATCGTGCCGCAGAGCGAGAAATACGTGGTCGAGCGGCTGGGCAAGCTGCACGCCATCCTGGGGCCCGGCCTCAACGTCATCGTGCCGTTCATCGATTCGGTGAAGCACAAGATCTCCATCCTGGAGCGCCAGCTTCCCAGCATCGAGCAGGACGCGATCAGCAAGGACAACGTGCTGATCAAGGCGTCGATCGTGGTGTTCTACCGGATCGTCTCGCCCGAGAACACGGTGTACCGGATCAGCAACATCGACGCCGCGGTCGCCACCACCGTCGCCGGCATCGTCCGCTCCGAGCTGGGCAAGATCGACCTCGACGAGATGCAGTCCAACCGCGGCCCGCTCAACGCGTCGATCAAGCTGCAGCTCGCCGACGCCACCGACGACTGGGGCATCGAGGTGACCCGCGCCGAGGTGCTGGACATCAACCTCGACAGCCAGACCCTCGACGCCATGTTGCAGCAGCTCAACGCCGAGCGCGCCCGGCGCGCGGCCGTCGCCAAGGCCGAGGGCGAGAAGCGCGCCATGGAGCTGAAGGCCGAAGGCGAGCTGTTCACCGCCCAGAAGGTCGCCGAGGCCAAGCGCATCCAGGCCGACGCCGACGCCTATGCCACCACCACGCTCGCCGCCGCCATCCGCGAGAGCGGCATGGAGGCGATCCAGTTCGAGATCGCCAAGCGGCAGATCGAGGTGATGGGCCATATCGCCAGCGGCAACAACAGCCGCACCATCATCCTGCCCACCGACATCGCCGACGCGTTCAGCGCGGCGGCGAAGATGTTCGCCAAGAAGCCGTCATGATCGACAGCATCATGAGCCGCGAGTTCTTCATGCAGCCGGCCGCGTGGCTGGCGATCGCTTTCGCCATGGGCGTTGTCGAGCTGCTTATGCCGGGCTATCTGTTCCTGGGCTTCGCGACCGGCGCCGTCGTCGTCTCGGTCATGCTGTTCCTGGGCCTGGAAGGATGGTTCACCGGAGTCGCCGGCCTCACCTATCTGGTGGCGGTCTATGCCGCCATCAGCCTGGTGAGCTGGTTCGTGCTGCGCAAGCTGCTGAAAGCCGGCGCCAACCAGCGCAAAGTGGACCGGGACATCAACGAGGACCCGTACAAGGGCGCGAAGGACTGAGCCTGTCGCGGCCGCGTCACACGGAAGCGCTATCTTGCGCTCATGAAGAGTCTAATCCAGCTGTCCGATCCGCATCTGAGCCCGGCGCACGGCTTCTTCCACGGCAATTTCGCGGTTGTCGTGGACGCCATCAACCGGCGCGCCCCCGACATGGTGGTGAGTTCGGGCGATCTCTCGATCAACGGCCCGGAAACCGTCGATGACCTGGCGTTCGCCCGCTGGTGCCACGACCGCATCGAGGCGCCGGTGCTGTTCCTGCCCGGCAACCACGACATCGGCGAAGAGCCGGGCGGCGAACACCTGCACCAGCCGCTGACGGCCGAACGCCTGGCCGCATGGCGAACGCATTTCGGCGACCACCGCTGGCATCGCGATGTTGAAGCGTGGCGGCTGATCGGTCTCAACAGCCAGCTTTTCAACACCCGGACCGCCGAAGAGGCCGATCAGTGGGACTGGCTGGAAACCCTGCTGGAAGAG
>JBKJNE010000245.1:0-13448 GCA_046596015.1 Alphaproteobacteria bacterium | reverse complement strand
CCTCGGGCAGGCGCAGCAGCGGCAGGGTGCGGTCGGCGTAGGCGGCGCGGATGCGCGCCACGCCCGCGGCGGCCTTGCCCATGGCCCTGTCGAACGCCGACCGGCTGGTGCCGCCGCGAACGGCGTCCTCGAAGCAGGCATCCAGATTCTGGGTGAACGGCATCATGGTGTCGCGGCCTCCGGCTTCGGGCCGAGTCCCTCCGGCTCACCCACGATAACCCAGAACAGCCGGTCCGGGTCCAGCAGCCGTTTGGCGACCCGGTTGACGTCCGCCAGCGTCACCGCCTCGATATAGGCATTGCGCCGGTTGATGAAGTCCCGGTCGAAGCCGTAGCGCTGGATGCCGACGAGCTGGCCGGCGATGGCGCCGCTGGTGTCGAAGTTCAGCGCGTAGGAGCCGGTCAGGAAGGTCTTGGCGTCGGCGAGCTCGGCCTCGGTGGCGCCGCCGTCCGCCATGCGGGCGATCTCGGCCTCGATCACCTGCTTCGATTCGCCCATGCGGGCGTTGACGGTGGCGACGCTCCCCAGCACCAGCCCGGCGTGGCTGTAGGGCTGCAGCGAGGTGTAGACGCCGTAGGTCAGGCCGCGCTTGGTGCGCACCTCCTCCATCAGCCGCCAGGAGAAGCCGCCGGCGCCGAAGATCTGGTTCACCACCATGGCGGCGTACCAGTCCGGGTCGTCGCGCTTGATGCCGGGCATGCCGAACACCGCGACGCTCTGCGGCACCTTGCGCTCGATGACCTGGGTCTTCGCCTGCGCCAGCGCGATGTCCGGCACCGTCAGCGCGGCGCCCTTGGCCGGCAACGCGCCAAAGGTCGCATCGAGCAGCGGTCCCAGTTCGGCGGGCGTGATGTCGCCGACCACGCCGACGATCAGCCGGTCGCGGGCCAGATTGTCCGTCACATAGGCGCGCAGGTCGGCTTCGGTCAGGCCGGCCAGGCTTTCCGGCGTGCCCGTGGTGTTGTTGGCGTAAGGGTGCCCGGGGAACGCGGCCTTCATCCACGCCTTGGCGGCGATGGAGCGCGGCTGGTCGTCCTCCGAGCGCTGGATCGAGCGTACCTGGTCGCGCACCCGCTCGATGGCGTCGGCGTCGAAGCGCGGCTGGCTCAGCGCCAGGCCCAGCAGGCGGAACGCCTCTTCCTTTTCCTCGGTCAGCGTCACCATGGCGCCGTTGAACTGGTCGCGGTCGGCGTCGAAGCTCATGCGGATGGCGCGCTCGTCGAGCGCCTTCTGGAACGCCAGCGCATCCAGATCGCCGGCGCCCTCGTTCATCAGCCCGGAGGCCAGATAGGCCAGGCCGCTCTTGCCGGCCGGATCCACCGAGACGCCGCCCCTGAACTCGTAGCTGACGGCGATCAGCGGGATGGAATGCTGCTCGACCAGCCAGGCCTTGATGCCGCCGGGGCTGACCACTTCCTGGATCTCCACCGCTTCGGCGCGGTCGAACCCATTGGCGGCGACGGCGAAGACCATGAACAGGGCGGCGAGGATGCGGGTCATCACGGGCGCTCCGGTCCGGGCGGCGGCGGCGGTCCGGCGGCGGGCGGCGCGCCCGGCGCGGGCAGCAGCATGCCGGTGACCGACCGCTCGGGCACGAACACGGCGCGGGCGGCCGCGATGATGTCGGCGTTGGTGACCGCCTCGATCCGGTCGGGCCAGCTCATGACGTCCTCGACGGTGCGGCCGGTGACCAGCGCCGAGCCGAAGATGTTGGCCAGCCCCTCGCCGCTGTCGCGGGCATAGACGGCGGCCGCCTTCAGCGACTTCTTGGCGCGCTTCAGCTCCTCGTCGGTGACGCCGTTCTTCGCCACCCCGGCGATGACCGCGTCGACCGCGTCGGGAATCGGCGCCGGATCGTCGTTCTGCGGCCTGACCGAAATGCCGAAGGTGGACGGGCCCAGCCCGTCAGCGCCGTAGTTCGACCCGGCCTCGACCGCCAGCTTCTTCTGCACCACCAGGGTCTGGTAGAGCCGGCTGGTGGTGCCGCCGCCCAGGATCTCGTCCAGCACTTCCATCGGCACGGCCAGCTTGCTGTCGCCGTACTGGTAGCTCGGCGCCGCGTAGGTGCGCACCCACGAGGTCTGGCTGACCCTGGCGTCGCGCATCACCAGTTCGCGGGCGGCCAGTTGCGGCGCCTCGACGCTGACGGTGCGGGGCGGGACGGGCTTTGCCGGGATCGCGCCATAGGTCTTGTCGGCCAGCGCTTTCACGGCGGCCGCCTTGACGTCGCCGACCACGACCACCACGGCGTTGTTGGGCGCATAGTGCAGCGTGTAGAAGCCCAGCGCGTCGGCGCGGGTCAGGCTCTCGATGTCGCGCATCCAGCCGATCACCGGGACGCGGTAGGGATGGGACAGGAACTGCACGGCGTCCATCTGTTCGCGGAACAGGGCGGGCGGCGAGTTGTCGGTGCGGCTGCGGCGCTCCTCGATGACCACGTCGCGCTCGGCGTTCACCTCGTCCTCGGCGATCTTCAGGTTGGCCATGCGGTCCGCCTCCATCTCCATCACCAGCGGCAGCTTGTCGGCGGCGACCTGCTGGAAATAGGCGGTGTAGTCGGACGAGGTGAAGGCGTTGTCCTGGCCGCCGTTGCGGCTGACGGTCTTGGAGAACTCGCCCGACGGCACCTTGGCGGTGCCCTTGAACATCAGGTGCTCGAGGAAATGCGCCAGGCCGGTCTTGCCGGCGAACTCCTCGGTGGCGCCCACCTTGTACCATGCCATGTGGGTGACGATCGGCGCGCGGTGGTCCTCGATGACGAGGAGCTTCAGGCCGTTGCCCAGGGTGTATTCATGGCTGTCGAGCGGCTCGGCGGCACGCGCCTGTCCGATGCCGGAGGCGGCGATCAGCAGGGCGGCGAGAAAACCGAGCAGGTGACGGGCCGGCCGTGCGTCCTGTCTCAGGTGGCACCTCTTTACTGGAGCGGGCCGATATAGTCCGGCGACGACTGGGTGGGCTGCTCGCGCTGGATGGTGGTCTGGGGCGCGCCCTCCACCTTGTTGTCGTACAGCAGCTGCTCGGTCATGTTGCCCTTGTTGACCACGGTGCCTTCCGGTGACAGGTCGGAGCGCACGTCGGCGTCGGCCGCGCCGCCGCCCGTCGCCTTCATCAGCTGCTGCTCCGCAGGCGACGTGATCGCCACCTGCTGCTTGGACTCGGGGAACAGCGCCAGCAGCGCCATCTCGGACGGATCGGCGTCCTTCGGCTTGGGCGCGTTCGGCCCCGGCGGGCGCAAATTGTAGTCCGGCGGGATCACCAGCGCGCGCTTCGACACCACCGCGAATTCGTCCGGCGGATATTTGTTGGCGCCCAGCGCATCCTTGAGGCCGCCGCAGCCGCTGAGCGAGCCGGAGGCCAGCAGCGCCAACGCCAACGAGAGGCCGACCGAGTTCCGTGCCACCATGATCCTGTCCTGTTTCCTTACTCGCCCTGCCGGCGGCCGGTGCCGAAGAATGCGTCCCACAACAGCAGGACGACCCCGACCGAAATCGCGCTATCGGCAACGTTGAAGGCCCAAAAGTGCCATCCCGCCACATGAAAATCAAAGAAATCCGCCACTGCTCCGTGCGCGACCCGGTCGACCGCGTTTCCCAGCGCGCCGCCGATGATCAGGCCCAGCGCCACCGTAAGAAATAGGGTCGTGGCCCGGATCATCCACACCGCCAGCGCGATCGAGACGGCGACCGCGAAGCCGAACAGCAGCCAGCGCATCAGGTCGCCGTAATCGCCGAACAGGCCGAAGCTGACGCCCCGGTTCCAGGTCATCACCAGGTTGAAGAACGGCGTGATCTCGACCGGATGGCGCGCGGCGATGTCGTAGGAGGTCAGCAGCCACCACTTGACCGACTGGTCGAGCGCGATGGTGCCCGCGGCGGTCGCCCAGCCGATGTTGGAACGTCGGCTCATGCCGGCTCCCGGGCGTCGCGCGGTCGGGTCTGGGTGGAAGGCGGAAGGGTCATCCGTGCCAATCGTTTGCGATCCCGGTATCCGGGTCGGCGGTCGAATCTGGACCGTGTGTTTATCAGGACTGGCCCGGCTCTGTCGAGGTCCGCCGCGTCGCCGGCGGGAAACGGCCGGGCGCCGCCGCCGCACCCGCCAGCATGACGCGCGCCGCCTGGGCGTCGGCGGCGATCTGCGCCTTCAGCGCGTAGAGGCCGTCGAACTTCTGCTCGGGCCGGATGAAGCCGATCATGTCGACGCCCACATGGGCGCCGTAGAGATCGCCGTCGAAGTCGAACAGGTGCACCTCGAAACTGATGTCGGTCTTGCCGAAGGTGGGCCGCCGTCCCAGATTGGCGACGCCGTCATAGACGCCCCTGCGCGGCCCATCCTCCACATGCATTCGCACCGCGTAGACGCCGAGCTTCGGCTCCAGATAATCGGCCCAGCTCACATTGGCGGTGGGAAAGCCGATGGTCCGGCCGCGCTGGTCGCCCTGCTCGATGCGCCCCTCGATGCGCCACCAGTGGCCCATCAGCAGCGCCGCCTGCTCGGGCTCGCCGTTGCGCAGGTGCTCGCGCACCCGCGACGAGGAATAGACCTCGCCGTCCGCTTCCAGCGGCTCGACCACGGTGACGCCGAAGCCGGCCTCCTCGCCCATCCGCCGCAGCAGGTCGGCGTCGCCGCCGCGGCCCTTGCCGAAGCGCTGGTCGTAGCCGGTGACCACATGCTTCGCCTTCAGCCTGTTCACCAGCACCTCGCGCACGAAATCCTCGGCCGGCGTGCCGGCGAGGGCGGCGTCGAACGCGAGCACGAACACCACGTCGGCGCCGAAGGTCTCCAGCGCCTGCGCCTTCGAGCGCAGGCTCATCAGCCGGAACGACGGCGTGTCCGGGCGGAAGAACTGGGACGGGTGCGGCTCGGTGGTCATCACCGCCAGCGGCGCGCCCATCTCGTCGGCGATCTCGGCGGCGCGCCGGACCACCGCCTGGTGGCCCTTGTGGAATCCGTCGAAATTGCCCCAGGCGACGACGGAGCCCGTCACGCCGCGCGGCAGGTTCTCCAGATGCCTGTAAAGCTTCATCGGGATGTTGCGCTCAGGCCGGCCGCGCCGGAACCAGGATCAGCGCCTCGCCGTCGAGCACGGGCTTGCCGTTCACCAGGCAGACGCAGTCGAATCGGGCCTGCTTCTTCTCCGGCTTCAGCTCGGCGACGGTGACCCTGGCGGTGACCGTGTCGCCCGGCCGCACCGGCGCCTTGAAGCGCAGGGTCTGGCTCAGATAGATGCAGCCCGGCCCCGGCATCTTGGTGCCGAACACCGTCGAGATCAGGCTGGCCGACAGCATGCCGTGGGCGATGCGGCCCTTGAACATGGTCTCGCGGGCGAACTCTTCATTGAGGTGGACCGGGTTGGTGTCGCCGCTGACGCCCGCGAACAGCACGATGTCGGCATCGGTCACGGTCTTGGCGTAGGAGGCGGTCATGCCTTCGGCCAGGTCTTCGAAATAGTAGCCGGTCTGCTCGGGCAAGGGCATTTCCTTCAGGGTCGCGTTTGGCGGGTCGCGTTTGGCGCGTTGTCGTCGCCAACCTGTATAGTCGCGGCCCGCGGGCGCGGCAAGAAGCGGCCTCTGCTTGCTGGCCCGGCAAAAAGTGCTTGCCGCCGGGCGGTCGCTATTGTCAAAGAAGCGCGACAGCGAGTGCGCGCCAGGGGCGTGGCACTCGCGACGCGGCACCAAGGGCGCGACAGACGAAAGGAACCGCCATGGCGGACGGCGACGTGGAAGTGTACCGGGTGGTGACGGCGAACCGCCTGCGCGACGGCATCATCGTCTACTTCAACAACGACACCGGCTGGACCGCCGACATCCACGCCGCGACGGTCGCCGCGGGCGCCGACGCCGACGCGCTGGTCGCCGCCGCCGAGAAGGACGCCAACGCCAATCTGGTGGTCGGCGTCTACGCCATCGAGATCACCGGCGACCACCAGCCGCTGACCGCCCGCGAGCGCATCCGCGCCGC
This sequence comes from Alphaproteobacteria bacterium, assembly GCA_046596015.1. Taxonomy (GTDB): domain Bacteria; phylum Pseudomonadota; class Alphaproteobacteria; order SMXS01; family SMXS01; genus RI-34. Next base: position 7,490 of record JBKJNE010000245.1, on the reverse strand, counting down.
CGGCCCGTCGATCCGCTTCGGCGACGACGCGCTGCCCGCCAACAATTCCGATTTTGAGATTTAGCGGCGACGCGCCTATAGTGACCGCCTGGGGACTACGCATGCGCCGCACGGTAGGCGGGCATGTCGCGGATCGAGGAGAGGTCGTTAGCATGCATCGAGGCCACAGCGGATTCCGTGCACTCGTGCGCCGCATCGTACACGCGACGATAGCAGTGGCGGCCGTCTCGGCGCTCTCCGGCAACGCCTTTGCGCTTCCCTGCATGACCAAGGCCGAGACCACCGCCGAGCAGGCCCGCGGCCTGCAGGCCGCGCTGATGGTCGCGGCGCTGAAATGCGTCCACAAGCCCGGCCTGAAGCTGCACGAGAACTACAACGCGTTCGTCTCGCGCTACAACAACGAGCTGACCAGCCATTCCAACATCATGCAGGCCTATTTCAAGCGCAGCTACGGCCAGGGCCACAAGGATGCGCTGAACAGGTACATGACCAGCCTGGCCAACTACTTCTCGCTCAACACCTTCGGCAACAAGACGTTCTGCGAGGACATGGCCGCCGCCGCGGTGGCGATCAACGCCAAGGCCGACGGCGCGGTACTGCGCGGCGAGTTCGAAACCCACATCCTGCCGACGACCTCGGCGCCGACCTGCAACGATCCGGCCAACCGCACCATGGCGAGCAGGGACGTGCCGGCCCTGAACAGCCGTATCCCGGACCTGGCGTCGATCCATATGCCCGACCTGGACACCAGACCCTTGCAGGCCGCCCAGATCGGCATGACCCCGGTCGCGACCGCCAACTGAGCCGCCGGCCCGCCGAACCGTTTCCTTTCGGTAAAACCTCGCGCTTGGCAACGGCGGATTCCCCGCTATAAGAATGCGCGGCCGCGCCTCGCGCGGGCCCACGGCCATTCTCGGGAGGATCTCCATGGATTTCGACTACAGCGACCGCGTCAAGGACCTGCAGAAGCGCCTGACGGATTTCATGGACGCCCACGTCTATCCGAACGAGGACCTGTTCTACGAACAGCTCGACAGCCAGGGCAACCGTTTCCGCACCCCCCAGATTCTCCAGGACATCAAGGCCAGGGCCAAGTCGGCTGGCCTGTGGAACCTGTTCCTGCCGCATCCCTTCCGCGAGAAATACGGCGTCGGCCTGAGCAACCTGGAATACGCGCCGCTGGCCGAGATCATGGGCCGCGTCGACTGGGCCTCGGAAGCGTTCAACTGCAACGCGCCCGACACCGGCAACATGGAAGTGTTCGTCAAATACGCCACCGAGGAACAGCAGGACAAATGGCTGATCCCGCTGCTCGAGGGCGAGATCCGCTCGTGCTTCTGCATGACCGAGCCGCAGGTCGCCTCCTCCGACGCCACCAACGTGGCGACCAGCATGAAGCGCGAGGGCGACGAATACGTCATCAACGGCCGCAAGTGGTACACCACCGGCGGCATGCGCGAGACCAGCGCCATCTTCATCGTCATGGGCAAGACCGACACGTCCGCGCCCAAGCACCAGCAGCAGTCGCAGATCCTGGTCCCCAAGGACACGCCCGGCGTGAAGATCGTCCGCCACGTGAAGGTCTATAACGACGACCACGCGCCGTTCGGCGAGGCCGAGGTGCTGTTCGACAACGTCCGCGTGCCGGTGTCCAACGTGCTGCTCGGCGAGGGCCGCGGTTTCGAGATCGCCCAGGGCCGCCTCGGTCCGGGCCGCATCCATCACTGCATGCGCCTCATCGGCGCCGCCGACCGGGCCATCGACCAGATGTGTCGCCGCACCAGCTCGCGCGAGGCATTCGGCAAGAAGCTGGCCGATTTCGACACCATCCGCTCGAACATCGCCTGGTCGCGCATCGAGCTCGAGCAGCTCCGCCTGCTGGTGCTGAAGACCGCCTACATGATGGACCAGGTCGGCGCCAAGGGCGCGCGCAAGGAAATCGCCATGATCAAGGTCGTGGTGCCGCAGACCGTCGCGAAGATCATCGACCGCGCCATCCAGACCCACGGCGCCGGCGGCTTCACCAACGACTTCTTCCTCGCCAAGGCCTGGGCCTATGCCCGCACGACGCAGATGGCCGACGGTCCCGACGAGGTGCATACCGAGACCGTGGCCAAGCTCGAGCTTCGCCCCTACTCCAACCGCTGAGGCCGCCGGTGAAATACGAAGTCACCCTGCGCACCAACCTGAAGCTCGGCACCTTCTACTGGATCGCCACCGTCGAGGCCGACAGCGAGGAGGACGCCGCGCTGGCGGCCGAGGCGCTGTTCGAGCAACAGATGGACTCCGGCGAGGAGTGGGCCTTCGAGGATTTCTCGGCCGAGCCGCTTTGATACGGGGACATAATTCCTATTTCGACGGTGGCCAAGCGGCGACCGGAATGCCGGAATAGGTATTATGTCCCCGTATTCCTACCTATCCGGCCGCGTCTTGAACGTCTCCGGCTCCCAGCCATTCAACCACACCTCGGCGGTGACCACGTCGGCCGCTTCGCCGTTTGCGCCGAACCAGGAATCGATCACCCACTTCACCCCGGTGGTGGTGTCGGTCACCGTCGCCGTGTTGTGGAACCAGCGGTCGATGACGTGGCCGCGGATGATCGGCTGGCCCACCTCGTGCCATTTCAGCAGATGATCGCGCTCGATCAGGTGCAGGTAGACCGAAGTGTTGTGCGACTCGTCGATGCAGTCCATCTGGCCGTTGGTACGCGTCGTCACGATGGTGGCGCCCGGCCTGTCCTTCACCGTATTGGTCTTCGGACCGACGATGCGCTCGATCTGGCCGATGGCAAGCGCGATCTGCCGGCGCTCGGCGGCCGGATCGGCGGCTTGCGGATCGAAGAACGCCCGCACCTTCGCCCATTCCGCATCGGTCATGGCCACGTTGTAGCGCGCGGTGCACTGGTAGTTGGCGCAGACGACGAAATTGCCGCGCGTGACATTGTCCACATGGTCCTCGAGCAGCCCGATCGTCGGCGACGGGCCGCAGCCGGCCAGGGCCAGCGGCGCGAGCAGCATCATGGTGCGGAATTTCATGCGGATCCCTCGGCCCGAAGCATGCCTCCAGCATAAGGAACGCCGCACGCCGGGTCGAGGCGTCTTCCCGGCGTCCGCCTGATCGGCTAGACACGCGGCATGACCACGCTGATGCCCAACGATCCTTTCGTGCTGCTGGAGAACAGCCGCGACCCGCGCGCGGCCTCGCTGCTGTTCGAGCGGCCGGAGACGATCATCCGCTGCGACGATCCCGCCGGTATCGACGCCGCGCTGGCGGCGATCCAGCAAGGGCTGGACGATGGCCTGCACGCCGCGGGCTGGCTGTCCTACGAGGTCGGCCATGCGCTGGAGCCCCGGCTAGCGCCGCTGCTGCCGGCCGACCGCCGCGAGCCGCTGGTCTGGCTCGGTCTGTTCAGCCGCCGCCGCCGGCTCGACCGCGCGGACGTGGACACTTTCTGGCGCGAGCGAACGCAGGGCTCCTCTTATGCGATGTCGCCGCTGCGACCGGCGCTGCGCCGCGACGATTACCTGGCCGCCTTCGCCCGGGTGCAGGGATACCTGGCAGCGGGCGACGTTTACCAGATCAACCTGACCATGGACGCGGTCGCCGATTTCTCCGGCGATCCGCTCAGGCTGCACGCCGCGCTGCGCCAAGCCCAGCCCGTCGCCCATGGCGGCTTCATCGCGGCGGGCGACTGGTGCGTGTCGTCCCATTCGCCCGAGCTGTTCCTCGAGCGCCGCGGCAATTTTCTGACGGTGAAGCCCATGAAGGGCACCGCGCCGCGCGGCCGGTCCTTCGCCGAGGACGAGGCGGCGGCCGCCGCGCTGAAAAACGATCCCAAGTCCCGCGCCGAGAACCTGATGATCGTCGACCTGGAACGCAACGACCTGTCGCGCCTCGCGCTGCCCGGGTCGGTGACCGTCGACGGCCTGTTCGACGTCGAAGCCTATCCGACGGTGCTGCAGATGGTCTCGGTCGTCCGCGCCGAGGTGGCGGACGGCGTGCGCACCCTCGACGTGCTGAAATCCATCTTTCCGTGCGGCTCGGTCACCGGCGCGCCGAAGATCCGCGCCATGGAGATCATCGCCGCGCTGGAGCGTCGGGCGCGCGGCGTCTACACCGGCGCCATCGGCCACATCGCCCCGGACCGCGACGCCGCGTTCAGCGTGCCGATCCGGACGTTGGTCATCGGCCGCGACGGCGCCGCGCGCATGGGCATCGGCAGCGGCGTGGTGGCGGATTCGGACGGCCCCGGCGAATGGGACGAATGCCTGCTGAAGGCCGCCTTCCTCGAAGACCCGAAGGATCGCCCCAGCCTCATCGAGACCCTGCTGTGGGAGCGCGCCGGCGGCTACTGGCTGCTGGAGCAACATCTGGAGCGGCTGCGGGATTCTGCTATGTATTTCGTCTATCCGTTCGACGAAGCCGCCATCGGCGACGCGCTTGCCCTCGCAGCGGAAGGCTATTCCCCAGCTACCGACCAGCGGGTGCGGCTGCTGCTCGCGCCGTCTGGCGAGGTTTCGGTCACCGCCGTGGCCGTCGACATCGACGGCGGCCGCGCCGCCCTGCGCGCCGATCCGCCGACGGTCGCGTGGGCGGCGGGCGCGGTGAACTCGGCTGATCCGTTCCTCGCTCACAAGACCACGCGGCGCGCCGCCTATGACCGGGCGCTCAAGGCGGCGACGGCGGCCAGCCACTGGGACCTGCTGTTCGTCAACGAACGCGGCGAGGTCACCGAGGGCGCGCGCAGCACCCTGTTTCTCCGCAAGAACAGCCACTGGCTGACGCCGCCGGTGTCGAGCGGCCTGCTGCCCGGCGTGTTCCGGCGGCACTTCATGACCGGCACGCATGTCCAGGTCCGGCCGCTGGCGCCGGACGACGTCCGGACGGCCGACAGGGTCTGCCTGGCCAACGCGGTCTGGGGCATGGTCGCCGTGCGTCTAGAAGATTCCGAACTCCACTTTTAGCGCCATAGACCTGCACGAATTCGGCCACGCGGCCTCTGGACGGCCGGTCGTTTCGGCGCTACAGACCCGGCATGGCTTTCGCATCTCCGACCAAGGGCTGGATGGCGCGCGTCTTCACGGCGCTGACCGTCCTCGCGCTCGCGGTGCGCTTCGCCATCCCGGCTGGCACCATGCTGGAGAAGCCGGCCGAAGACGGCGATCTCCCGACGCTGGTGATCTGCAGTTCGGCGGGCATGATCACCGTCAAGGCCGAAGGCTACGGCATTCCGGCCAAGCCGGACCCCGCCAAGCACCAGGACAACGGCAAGTCCGGCGAGCCCTGCGTGTTCGCCGCGGTCGCTGCCAACGTCGCGCCGCCCCCGCCAACCGTTGTCGACCTGCCGGCGCCGGCCGCCACGGCCGCGCCGTTCGAGGTGGCCGTCCACCAACGCCCCGGCGAAGGCCTCGCCGCCCCGCCGCCCCCCGCCACCGGACCGCCCGCCCTCGTCTGACGTGCCTCGCCGCCGGCCGCTCATGCGCGTCGGCCGTTCCGTCCGACGACCGGAGTTTTCATGCCTTCCGCCCTGCCCGGCGCGGCGTTCCGATGGGCCTTCCTGTCCATCGCGCTAACCGCCCCCGCCTTCGCCCAACAACCCGTCCAGGTCGCCTATGCCGACCAGGTGATCGTCATCGGCCACAGCGCCCGGCCCATTTCCGTCGAGCCGCGCGGCTTGTCGGTATCGCTCGGCCAGACCGAGTTCGACGCGATCAACGCCGTCAATGTCGAAGACCTGATGAAGTACGCGCCCAACTTCTTCGTGCGCAAACGCTATATCGGCGACGCCAACGCCGTGCCCGGATTCCGCGGCACCCATTCCACCCAGTCGGCGCGGTCCATGGTGATGATCGACGGCTTCGTGGTCTCCGACTACACCGGCAACAGCTTTTCCTTCCCGCCGAAATGGGGCCTGATCGGCCCGGGCGAGGTGAAGCAGTTCGACATCGTCTACGGCCCCTATTCGGCGCGCTATTCGGGCAACACCATGGGCGGCTTGGTGTCGATCACCACAATCGAGCCGGAAGGGCCGGAAGCCTTCGCCACCGTCCAGGGCTTTTCCCAGCCCTACCGGCAATACGGCACCAGGGACGATGTCAGCGGCTACACCGTCGAGGGCGGCGCCGGCTTCAAGCAGGAGAACGGGCCGTGGAGCGGCCGGTTCAGCGTCCGCCATCTCGACAATGTCAGCCAGCCCATGCAGTTCAGCCAGCTCGTCCCGGCGACCGGCCCGGGCACGCCGGTGACCGGCGCGGTGACCGATCCGGACCTGATCACGCCCGCGCCGGTCGGCGGCGCCTATGCGCCCGACCATACGGTGCAGGACCAGTTCCGCGCCCGGCTGGGCTACGACTTCGGCGCCTGGACGGCGACGGCGCTGTTCACCCTTTGGACCACGGATTCGCGCACGCTGAAGTCCGAGACCTGGCTGCGCGGCGCGGGCGGCAACCCGGTGTTCGATGGCAAGGTCATCGTGGACGGCAAGACCTGGTCCGCCGGCGCCGGCCTGGGGCAGGGCCTGACCGACAAGACCGAGATGCTGGCCGGCCTGAAGCTGGCCGGCCCGGTCGCCGGCTGGGACGTCACGGCGAACCTGTCGCATTACTGGATCGACAAGCTGTCGGCCCGCAGGTCGACCACCTACACGACCGGCATCGACAACGGCGCCGGTACCTTCAGCGACCAGGGCACCACCGGCTGGTGGACCGGCGACCTGCTGGCCGTGCGCATGATCGGCGCCCACGAGATCGCCTTGGGCATGAGCGCCAACCTCTATGAAACCGCCGTGGACAACTTCACCGCGGCCAACTGGCGCAGCCGCGAGGGACTGGCGTTCTCCACCGGCACGTTCGGCCGCACCACCCTGATCAGCTTCTTCGCCGAGGACAAGGTGGCGCTGTCCGATGCGTTCAGCCTCACCGGCGGCCTGCGCTACGAGAGCTGGCGCGCGTCAGGCGGCGGCATCTGCCGCCAGGTGGGCGCCGCGCCGGTGTGCCAGCGCTACGACAACCGCGACGACGACGCGCTCAGCCCCAAGCTCAGCGCCCAGTGGGAGTTCGCATCCGACTGGCACGCCCAGCTCAGCCTGGCGACCGCGACGCGCTTCCCCACCGTGGGCGAGCTGTTCCAGGGCCGGCTCGACGCGCTGGGAAATTTCGATCCCAACAGCTTCGACCCTAATTTGAAGCCGGAGAAGTCGAAGGACGCCAATTTGATCCTGCGCCACGACTTCGGCGGCGTGCGGGTGACCGGCTCGCTGTTCTACCAGGACGTCAAGGACGCGATTTTCAGCGTCCAGGGCTTCAACCGGAACGGCATCGTCACCAGCTCGTTCAAGAACATCGACAAGGTCCGGCAATACGGCGCCGAGCTGATCGTCGAGGCGCAGGACGTGCTGGTTCCGGGCCTCGACGTCGACGTGAACCTGGCGTGGATCGACGCCCGCACCGTGCGCAACGACCCGCTGCCCGCGTCCGAGGGCGAGCGCTTCC
>JBKJNE010000191.1:0-5106 GCA_046596015.1 Alphaproteobacteria bacterium | reverse complement strand
GGAACCCAGTCTGTGCCGTCATGTGGCGTTGGTGTGCTCGATAACGAAGAAACGCTTTCTTCGTTATATGAGGCCTGGCCGCAGTCAACCAGCTCTACGATCGCCTGGGTTCCCGCGTGCGCGGGAATGACGAAGATTTATTTTGGATTTATTACTTCATGTGTTCGAAGGCTGGAACGACGGTTGTGGTGGAGTGAAGTTACCCCGCCATGGTCAATCCACCCGAAACGCTGATCACCTGGCCGGTGATGTAGGCGGCGTCGTCGCTGGCGAGGAACGCGACCATGCCGGCGACGTCCTCGGGCTCGCCCAGGCGCTTCATGGGGATCGCCTTTTCGACCGAGGACAGCCAGCGCGCGCCGTCGTCGCCGAAGCTGGCTTCTAGCAGCGGGGTTTTTGTCGGGCCGGGGGCGACGGCGTTGACGGTGACGCCGGACGTTGCCAGTTCGCGGGCAAGCGACTTGGTGAAGGCGATCAGCCCGCCCTTCGCCGCCGAATAGACGGCGGTGAGGCCCGCGCCGACCCTGCCGGCGTCGGAGGCGATGTTGACGACCCTGCCATAGCGGCGCGCGGCCATGCCGGGACACACCGCATGCTGGAGATTGAGCGGGCCGCGCAGATTGATGGCGATGACCTTGTCCCAGTCGCCGGGCGCTGTCTCGAGGAACAGGCGCGGCGAGTCCCAGCCGGCGCAGTTGACCAGGATGTCACAGGGGCCGGATTCAGCCTCGAAGCAGGCGACCCCGGCACGGACGCTGTCGTAGTCGGTGACGTCGACCTTGCAGGCGGTGCCGGAAACGTCGCACGCCACCGTTTCGGCGGCGTCGAGGTTCAGGTCGAAGATGCCGACATGGCAGCCTTCCCCGGCGAGGCGCACCGAGATGGCCTTGCCGATGCCGCTGGCGCCACCGGTGACGATGGCGCGCCTGCCCGTGAGACCTCTCATCCCTCGCCTGCCATGTCGAGCACACGCCGAGCCTGCTTCAGATGCGGCATGTCGAGCATCTGGCCGTCGAGGCCGACCACGCCGGAGCCGCCGACCGTGTCGAAGGCGGCGACGACGCGGCGGGCGTGCGCGATCTCGTCGGCGGTGGGCGTGAACGCCTGGTTCATCACCGGCACCTGGTCCGGATGGATGGCGATCATGCCGACGAAGCCCTCGCGGCGGCCGGCGGCGCAGGCGACGGCGAGGCCGTCGAGATCGCGGAAATTGGTGTAGAGCCGGTCGATGGGCGCGATCCCGGCCGCGGCCGCGGTCGCGAGGCACAGCGCCCGGTTGATCTCATGGATCGGCAGGAAGTTGCCGGCCGGATCCCGGTTGGTGCTGGCGCCGACGGCGGCGGCAAGGTCCTCGGGGCCGGGCGTCATGCCGCACAGGCGGGCGCCGGTGTTCACGAAACTGGGGTAATTGAGCAGCATCTCGGCGGTTTCGGCAACGGACAGGATCTGCGTCCTACCGCGCTCGACGCCTTCGCGCGCCTCGAGCGCGTCGAGATAGTTGCCGAGCAGGACCACGTCCTGGCCGGTGCGCGCCTTGGGCAGGAAGATGCCGTCGGGCGCGCCGGCCATGATTGCGGCCAGGTCGTCCAGTGCGAAGGGCGTGTCGAGCGGGTTGACGCGCACGAACAGGCGCGCCTTCGACGGCCGGGCGCGCAGATAGTCGGTGATCAAGCCGCGCGCCAGCGGCAGCCGTTCCTGCGAGACGGCGTCCTCCAGGTCGAGGATCAGCACGTCGGCGGCGACGGCGGAGGCCTTCTCCATCTTGCGGTCGCTGTCGCCCGGGACGAACAGCAGGGAGCGCATGGCCATGGTCAGCCCCGCCCCTTGCGGAACATCAGCGCCGAGCGTTCGCAGATACCGATCAGCTCATCCCGCTGGTTGAAGCCCTTGTGCTCGAAGATGACGATGCCCGCCTCGGGCCGCGACTTGCTGTCGCGCTTCTCCAGCACGGTGGTCTCGGCATGGAGCGTGTCGCCGACGAACACCGGATTGGGGAACCGCACCTTGTCCCAGCCCAGATTGGCGATGGTGGTGCCGAGCGTGGTCTCCTGCACGGAGACGCCGACCATGAAGCCGAGGGTGAAGACGCTGTTCACCAGCGGCCTGCCATAGGGCGAGGTCCTGGCATATTCGTGGTCGAGATGGATGGCGGCGGGATTGTGGGTCAGCACCGAAAACAGCAAATTGTCGGTCTCGGTGACGGTGCGCCTGATGTCGTGCTCGAAGCGCTGGCCGATCCGGAATTCCTCGAAATACAGTCCCGCCAACGCCTGCCTCCCCATACGCCGCGACCGCGCCATTCAGTATGTGGGCAACCGGTAAACATGTATACTAATTAGCGGCCGACCATGCAGGAGCAGCCTTGCCCAAGACCGCCGAAAAGCCCGTCGAGACACCAGAGGCAGAACTGGAGGATTTGCGGCTGAGCTTCCTGATCCACGACGTTTCGCGCATGCGCCGCACCGCGTTCGACCAGTACATGAAGCCGCACGGCGTCACCCGCTCGCAATGGTGGGTGCTGTCCAACCTGTCGCGCCACGACGGGATGATGCAGACCGAGCTGGCCGACATCCTCGACGTGGGGAAGGTCACGGTCGGCGGGCTGGTCGAGCGGCTGGAGCAGGCGGGCTGGGTGGAACGCCGGCCGGATGCCGCGGACCGGCGCGCCAGGCGTGTCTACATGACGCCGAAGGCGCGCAAGTTCGTCGCCGGCATCCGCGAGGCCGGCCACGAGATGAACGAGCTGGCGTTCGCCGGCCTGTCGCGGGACGACCGGCACGACCTGTTCGACCTGCTGAGCCGGATCAAGGCCAACCTCAAATCCATCTAGCCTCTTGTCGCCGCGGCTTTCGGACGCCAAGGCGATTACGCCTTGGCTGAAAGCGCTCTATGCGCGGCTGACCCGGCGGGCGAAGGCGCCGTTGACGATGGCGATGCCGATCAGGATCAGCAAGGCGCCGGCCACGAAGTTGACGGTCAGCGTCTCGTCCAGCACCAGCACGCCGAAGGCGACGCCGAACACCGGCGTCAGGAACGACGCGATCGACAGCTTCGACGCCGAATAGGTCTTCATCAGCCAGAACCAGATCAGGTAGCTGGCGAAGGCGATGATCGCCGCCTGCCAGAGAATGCTGGTCCAAGCCCATCCGCTGAACGGGAATGCATTGCCGGACGGCAGCCATGGGGTGAGCGCGAGCAGCACGACCGCGGCGATGGCGAGCTGGTAAAGCGTCACCTTCGACGGCGACGCCTCGCTCAACCTCGTCGCCTTGATGACCACGGTGGTCGCGGCCCACAGGAAACCGCCGAGGATGGACATGGCATCGCCGACGAGCTGCAGCGGATCGATGGGCCGGTCCGAGATGAACTCGGTGGCGAAGATGCTGAAGACGCCGCCGAACGCCAGCATGATCCCGATCCACTGCGCGGCGCCGAACCGTTCCTCGGGCACGAGCAGGTGCAGGCCGATCGCGGTGAAGATGGGCGCGGTGTAGAGGAATACGGACATGTGCGATGCCGTGGTGAAGCCGAGGCCAACCGCGACGATCAGGAATTCAGCCGAGAACAGGCCGCCGGCCAACAGGCCGGGCAGCAGGGTACCGTCGCGCAGGTAGAGTTTCTCGCGGCGCAACCAGGCCCAGGCCACGATCAGCAGCGAGGCGATCAGGCAGCGCAGCCCAACCTGCAGGATCGGGTGCACCTCGCGCGCCGTGAGCTTGAGGATGCCCTGGTTGGAGCCCCACAGCGCGCACAGCACCACCATGATCGAGATGGCGAACGGATCGAGCGACCTGTGCCTTTCCATGAAGCGACCGTTCTCCCCTGTTGCGCCGCGTCCCGCAGATTACGCAAAAGCACGGCGCGGCGAACCGCATTCGTTTGACCGCGCGGCGCGGATGGCTAACGTATCCGGCGGGGACAATGAAATCCGTTCGAGGAAAGGAAACGAGGATGTCGAAAGCCGAAGACCATGAAGTCGTGTCGATCTATCCGCACAGCCAGGACCAGATCGACAAGATGATGACGCTGGCGCCCGAATGCGTGCTGAACTGGGCCACCCAGGACGGCTGGCCGGTGGGCGTGATGCACGCCTTCGTGTGGGACAAGGGCCATGTGTGGTTGACTTTCTCGTCGCACCGGCACCGGGCCGCGGCGATCAGGCGCGACCCGCGCGTGTCCATCGTGGTGAGCGGCACGTCAAGCCGCAATCCGGAGTGCCCGCGCGGCGCCATCACCATCAAGGGCCGCGCCGTGTTCCACGACGACGAGGCAACCAAGAAGGCGTTCTACCGCAAGCTGGCGCACAAGGTGAGCCCGGACAACAAGGCGGGCGAGGACGACTTCTACAGCCTGCTGGATTCGCCGTTGCGGACGGTGATCGAGGTCACGCCGGAGAAGTGGATCACCTTCGACGCCGAGAAGTCGCACAAGCACCGCCAGGGCACGCTGGACGAATCCGAACTGGGCAAGCCGCTGAGCGGCGATACGGAGCGGATGAACGCGGAACGCGCCAAGCGGGGCCTGCCGCCGCGGCAGCTCTGATTCTCACCCTGCGCTCGCGGCGGCCTGTTGGCCGGTCGCGCCCGGGTCCCGGTGCGCCGGCGCGAGGCTGCTGAATTCCAGCAGCCTTTCGCCCGGCGGCGGCACGATCTCGTCGAGGGCACCAGTCAGGTAACGATCGAAGAACGTCGCCAGTAACTGGCGCTTCAGGATCTGGAACATCAGATTATGATCGTCGACTCCGCGGAAGCCGATCCCGACGGCGCCGACGAGTTCCTCGAATGCCTCGGCGCCGTCGCGGTCGGGCTGGTGGCCCGCGCCGAAGAAGGCAAGCAGCCGCGTCGAGCGGACGGGAATGCTGTTGTAGAGCCGCTCGAATATCGCGAAATCGGCATGCTGATCGTCGAGCGAATAGCCGCGCTTTTCCCACATCCGCACCAGGTGAAAGGTGGGGCCGGGCGGCTTGCCGGACATGGATACGGCCCGCTCGGCCCCGAGCATGGCGCCGACGGTGAACGATGCCCAGCCACCGCCGCTGGTGCCGATGCTGCGCACCGACCGGTATCCGGCCAGATCAATATCGCGGCGGATGCGTTCGGCGACGAG
>JBKJNE010000338.1:0-3112 GCA_046596015.1 Alphaproteobacteria bacterium | reverse complement strand
GTGCAGGACAATGCCCTCGCGCAGGCCGCGCACCGGCGCGGCGTCCTCGCGCGGCTCGGACAGCAGGGCGGTGCGCTCCAGCAGGCGCTGCGCCGGCAGCGGCGCCGCCATCCTGGCGTTCCCCGACAGGCCGCCCATCTGGGTCACCATGTTGCGGTACGCCTTGATGTAGGCCAGCGTGATCACCTTGCCGATGTCGGTGTCGGCATAGCCGCCGCCCGCGGCCGCCAGCGCCAGGCCGAAGCCGCCCCAGCCGCCGCCGCCGAAGCCGAACGACACGTCGGTCTTCTTGTAGGTGCCCTCGGCGATCAGCTCCTGCACGCCGGTGCGCGCGTTGGTCAGGGTCAGCAGCGCCTGGGCTTCCATCTTCTTGGTCTTGATGCCGCCCAGCGCCGCGCCCCAGCCGCCGCCGATGGCGCCGCCGAGGCCCGCGCCGACCGCGCTGCCGCCGGTGTTCTGATCCTGGGTGACCAGGTCGGGCAGGATGAAGTAGTCGGCGGCCTTCATCTGGCCCTTGCCGATGTCCGAGCCGCGCTGCAGCTCGTCCTCGCCCATCAGCTCGCGCTCTTCCTTCATCATCTGCATGCCCTGACCGCGATCGACCAGCTGGAAGCAGCCCGACTTCATGACGATCAGCTTGATCACCGCGGCGGGGTTGCCCAGATTGTACTGGCGCCACCACTCGTTCTGGGAATCCTTGATCGCGACCGTGCCCAGCACCTGCGGGCACATGGGGATTTCGAGGTTCTCCTCCGGCGTCTTCTTGGCCAGGGCCGGACCACCGGCCAGAACCACGGCCGCGGCCACGGCATATGCAATCGCGCGCATGTTCAGGAACCCCCTCGACTGTTGGACCGGGTTGCCGCCAGGCTATCATCGACCGGCGGTCTTGCCAGCAACAGGTATCGCCTCGCCAATTTGGTGTCAATCGCCGCACCCGGCGACACGCTCCAAGTGCCGGTGAAACTACCCAACTCGGGGTAGATCGGGGCGAATCCGGGGGCCGGTTTGACGACCGGCCTCGTTGGTGTACGATGCGGCCCTCTTCATTCCCGAAAGCAGCAGCAAAAAACCGATGACTTCACCGAACGGCCTGATGACCGGCAAGCGCGGCCTCATCATGGGTGTGGCCAACAATCGCTCCATCGCCTGGGGCATCGCCAAGAAACTGCGCGAGCACGGCGCCGAGCTGGCCTTCACCTTCCAGGGCGAGGCGCTGGAGAAGCGCGTACGGCCACTGGCGGATTCGCTGGGCAGCACGCTGGTGCTGGAATGCGACGTGACCCGGCCCGAGCAGCTCGACGCCACGTTCGCGGCGCTGGAGAAGGCCTGGGGCGCGATCGATTTCGTGGTCCACGCCATCGCCTATTCGGACAAGGACCAGCTCAAGGGCCGCTATGTCGACACGACGGCCGACAACTTCGCCATGACCATGAACATCTCGTGCTACTCGTTCACCGCCGTCTGCCAGCGGGCCGAGAAGCTGATGCCCAACGGCGGCAGCCTGCTGACGCTGACCTATTACGGCGCCGAGAAGGTGCTGCCCCACTACAACGTGATGGGCGTCGCCAAGGCGGCGCTGGAGGCCAGCGTGCGCTACATGGCCAAGGACCTGGGCGAGAAGAACATCCGCGTCAACGCCATCTCGGCAGGGCCGATCAAGACGCTGGCCGCGTCGGGCATCGGCGACTTCCGCTACATCCTGAAGTGGAACGAGTACCACTCGCCGCTACGCCGGAACGTCACCATCGAGGAAGTGGGCGGCTCGGGCCTCTACCTGCTGTCCGACCTGTCGTCGGGCGTCACCGGCGAGATCCATTACGTGGACAACGGCTACAACATCATCGGCATGAAGGACGAATCCGCCCCCGACATCGTGATCGGCGGCGCGGCCCAGGAATAGACCATGTCGCACAACACCTTCGGCCATCTGTTCCGGGTGACCACCTGGGGCGAGAGCCACGGCCCGGCCATCGGCTGCGTGGTCGACGGCACGCCGCCGGGCCTGCCGATCGACGCGGGGTTCATCCAACAGTATCTGGACCAGCGCCGGCCGGGGCAGTCGCGCTTCACCACCCAGCGGCGCGAGCCCGACGAGGTGAAGATCCTGTCGGGCGTGTTCGAGGGCAAAACCACCGGCACGCCGATCCAGCTGATGATCGAGAACGTCGACCAGCGGTCGAAGGACTATGGCGACATCGCCGCCAAGTACCGCCCGGGCCACGCCGACTACACCTACATGGCCAAGTACGGCATCCGCGACTACCGGGGCGGCGGGCGTTCGTCGGCCCGCGAGACCGCCTCGCGGGTCGCCGCAGGCGCCATCGCGCGCAAGGTGCTGGGCGACCGCATCGTCATCCGCGGCGCGTTGGTGCGTATCGGCGAGCACGCCATCGACCCGGCCAACTGGGACTGGAGCGTCACCGGCGACAACCCGTTCTGGTCGCCCGACGTCAAAGCCGCCGAAACCTGGGAAAAATATCTGGACGGCATCCGCAAGGCCGGCAGTTCGGTGGGCGCGGTGATCGAGGTGCACGCCTCCGGCGTTCCGGCCGGCTGGGGCGCGCCGCTCTATGCCAAGCTCGACGCCGACCTGGCCGGCGCCATGATGAGCATCAACGCGGTCAAGGGCGTCGAGATCGGCAGCGGCTTCGAAGCAGCGACGCTGACGGGCGAGGCCAACGCCGACGAGATGCGCGCCGGCAATGACGGCAAGCCGCGCTTCCTGTCCAACAAGGCAGGCGGCATCCTGGGCGGCATCTCGACCGGCCAGGACGTGGTCGTGCGCTTCGCGGTCAAGCCGACCTCGTCGATCCTGTCGCCGCGCCAGACGGTGACCGTGGACGGCGAGGAAACCGAGATCGTCACCAAGGGGCGGCACGATCCGTGCGTGGGCATCCGTGCAGTGCCGATCGGGGAGGCGATGATGGCGTGTGTGCTGGCCGATCATTTGCTCCGCCATCGTGGGCAGACCGGCCGCGACGGTGGAGTCGGTTTCTAGAGTGATATTTTAGGCAAACGAAGGTTTCCGGCAGCCGTGCGGCTTCGGGGTTGGGCTTTGGTGGGACAAAGAGGTGCCCACGGACGGAGAGCGCAGGACGCCTCCGAGAGA
>JBKJNE010000406.1:0-10839 GCA_046596015.1 Alphaproteobacteria bacterium | reverse complement strand
TAGTCGGCGATGGAGATCGCCTCGTTGTGGGTCACCAGGAAGCCGTGCTGGGCCTGCGCCCCGGCGCCGGCACCCGCGTGCGGTCGTGGACACCGACGGCGCAGGCCCAGCACGGCTTCCTGGTGACCCACAACGAGGCGATCTCCATCGCCGACTATTTCACCGTGCGCGAGGGGGGCGAGGCCGTGTACCGGCCGACCTGCCACTATGCCTACCATCCCTGCGACGACGCCGTTCTGTCGCTGCACGAGATGGCCGGCTCCGAGTGGCAGCGGCAGGACGACTGGATCATCCTCGACGAGCACGACATCGTCGACGGCATCGACGAGCTGGGCGTGCTGCTCTACGGCCACGGCAAGAACGCCTACTGGTACGGCTCGCAGCTGTCGAGCGAGGAAACCCGCGAGATCGCGCCCTATCAGAACGCCACCGGCCTGCAGGTGACGTCGGCTGTGCTGGCCGGCATGATCTGGGCGCTGGAGAATCCGGACCGGGGCGTGGTCGAGGCCGACGAAACCGACTTCGAGCGGTGCCTGGAAGTCCAGCGTCCCTACCTGGGTCCGGTCATCGGCGTCTACACCGACTGGACCCCGCTCGCCAACCGCAAGGGCGGCTTGTTCCCCGACGACTTCGACGCCGAGGATCCCTGGCAGTTCGCGAATGTGATCGTGCGGTAACACTCCCTGATTCTGCGAGCGTAGCGAAGCAGAGTCACCTCAGTTACTTCTGTCCAGATCCCTAAAGGCGCTGGCGATCCGGGCGCGGACCTCGTCCGGCTGGCTTTCGACGGCGCGGCCCAGGTTGCGCAGGGCGCGGCGCAGGCCGTGCACCTGATCGAGAAGCGATAGGATCACCGGCACGTCCTCTTCCTGCACCTCCAGCTTATCGGTGAGGTGATACACCAGCCGAACGCGGGCCACGTCTGCCTCGCTGAATTCGGCCATGCCCGCCCGGCGTTGCGGCCGGACCCAGCCGCGGCGGACGATCATGCGCAGCCGGCGGGCGGAAATCTCGCCCACCGCCGCGACCACATCCTGTTCGCTCAGGCCCATGATCACTCCTTCATCCCGCCGCGCGGCTTGTAGGCGTGGCTCTCGCGCCACGATGTCATGAACGTCTCCAGATCGTCGTCGATCTCCGGCGGCATGACGATCTTCAGCTTCACCCGCTGGTCGCCGGCCGCCCGGTTCCTGCCGGCGGGCACGCCCTTGCCGCGCAGCCGCAGCGTCTGGCCCGAGCTGGCGCCCCTGGGAATGGTGATGTTGACCTTGCCGGTGATGGTGGGCACGGCAACCTTGCCGCCCAGCACCGCCTCGTCGATGGAGATCGGCAGCTCGACAACGATGTCGTCGCCGTCGCGCTCGAACAGCGGATGGCCGCCGACCTGGATTTCGACCAGCGCGTCGCCGTCCGGCGCGCCATTCATGCCGGGCATGCCCTTGCCCTTGAGCCGCAGGGTCTGGCCCGAGCGCGTGCCGGGCGGGACGGCGATGTCGAGCGTCTTGCCGTCGGGCATGGTGACCCGCCGCTTGGCGCCGTTCACCGCGTCGAGGAAGTCGACGGGAAGCTGGTAGCGCAGGTCCTGACCGCGCATCTGCCGCGAGCCGCGGTTGCCGCCGCCGCGCCCGGTGCGCTGGAACATGTCGGAGAACAGGTCCGAAAGGTCGGCGAAATCGTCGAAGCCGGCCGACGACTGGTAGCGGGAGCCGCCATCGGCGTCGGCGTATTGCCGGTAGAAGTCCTGCTGCGACGGCCGCTCGGTGCCCGAGGCGTCGATCTCGCCCCGGTCGAAGGGGGCGCGCTTGTCGGCGTCGCCGACGATGTCGTAGGCGCCGGAGATGGCCTTGAACCGGTCCTCGGCGTTCTTGTCTCCCGGATTGAGGTCGGGATGCGCCTCTTTCGCAAGCTTGCGGTAAGCCTTGCGAATGGCGTCCTGGCTGGCGTCCCGGGCGACGCCGAGGACCTTGTAGGGGTCTTCACTCAACGGGCGATACCTCTCGGGGGTTCAACATTTGCCTTCAATATGGTGCCTATTTCGCGGTTCCCAAGAGGTACGGCGGCGAAATGAAAAACCGGGCCGCGCAACCACCTGTCGGGCAAGGCACGATCCGGATATCCTCCACCGCATGACGCTCCGCTCCTCCTGGCGCCGCCGGTCCCGCGCCTTCCGCATCGCCACCGGAACGCTCGCCGCGCTCGCGTCGGTGGCACTGCTGCTGTGGATTTCGCGGGCGGCGCTGACCGAGTGGGCCATCGAGAACAGCATCGACGGCCTGGGCCTGGGTCCGTCCAACGTGCAGGTCACCGACCTGGGGCTGGCGCGGGCGGAAGTGCGCCTGGTGTCGTCGGCCGCCGGGACCATCGACCACATCCACGTGGAATACGGCGTGGGCGACCTGCTGCGCGGCGAGATCAGGCGTATGGTCGTGGACGGCGCCCGCATCCGCTTTGCCTGGAAAGACGGCAAGCTGGTTCCCGCGATCACGCCCAGCGACGGGCCGATCAGCCTGCCGCTCGATCGGCTGGATATCAGGAACTCCACGCTGACGCTCGACGCGGAGGGCGAGAAGATCATCGCCGAAGTGTCCGGCACGGTCACGGGCAAGGACAACATGGCCGCCAACCTGACGATGGTCGTGCGCGCGCCGCAGGGGCACATGAAGGGCCGGGTGACCGGCGCCATGAAGCCGGACGGCGCGCTCGACGGCACCTTCACGGTCACCGGCGGCAACCTGGCCGTCGGCACGGTGAAGGCGCAGACGCTGACCGGTGCGCTGCGGCTGGTGACCAGCGAACGGGGTGTCGAACTGGTCGACGGGGCGTTCGGCTTCGCGCAGATTTCCGGCGGCACCGGGCCGCTCGGGCCGGGCCGGCTGTCGGCGTCGCTGCGCCGGCCGCAGAACGTGCTGACCGTGGCGCTGCAATCCAGGCCGGTGTCGTTCTCGCTGCAGGCCGACGGCGCCATGCCGAAGGCCGGCGTGCCGTTCACCATGGAAGGGACCGCCGACGCTGCCTTCGTCAGCGGCTTGGCGGGCGCCGACAGGCCCGCGACCGGCGGCGTGCATCTCAAGGCGTCGGGCATGGCGCCGCCCGGCCCGACCATGCGGGCGGCGTTCGCGTCGGGACTGGGCGACTGGCTGCGCCTGGGCAAGGCGCAAGGCGCGCTCGACGGCACCGTCGGCGGCCTGCGCATCCCCGGAACGGTGACCGTGGATGACGCGGCGCTCTCGCTCGGCCTCACGCTGTCGGGCGGCGCGCTGACGGTCACCACGCCCAAGGGCATCACGGCGAGCGGCATGACGCTGGACCCGTCGATCGCGGCCAAGGACAGCCTGTTCGCGGGCAACTCGACCCTGTCGGTCGCGCCCGCGCCGGGCGCACCGTTCCTCGCCATCACGCCACGGGACGGTTCCGACGGGCTGACGGTGAGCGGCGGCATCAGCTACGAGACGCCCGCCCTGTTCGTCCGAGGCGACGTCGCGGGCGAGGCGTCGCTCGATCCGTCGCAGTGGCTGGCGTCGGCGCGCGACGTCGCCGCAACGGGCGATCTGAACCTGACGGCGGCGCTGGCGCTGAAGCTGCCGGAAGGCCGCAGCCTGCCATCCGTCGAACTGGCTCTGGCTGGCAAGTACGACGTCGGTCCCAAATCCATCGGGTTGACCGCCGACAGCGGCGCGCTGACCGTGCGCAACGCCCATTGGGGCGAGATGGTCTCGCTGCCCGGCACGTCGCGGC
This sequence comes from Alphaproteobacteria bacterium, assembly GCA_046596015.1. GTDB lineage: Bacteria > Pseudomonadota > Alphaproteobacteria > SMXS01 > SMXS01 > RI-34. The sequence continues at coordinate 7,104 of JBKJNE010000406.1, read as the reverse complement.
TGGTGCTGCGGCCGGGCGCGGCCTATGCCAGGGACCGGGCGACCGGCGCGGTCGCGGCCTCCGCCGTGCTGCAGCCGTTCGCCTGGACCGCCACGCTCAGGCGCGAGGGCGCCGAACCGGGCAGGGCGACGCTCGGCGCCGGGCGGATGGCGCTGACCATGGACAAGGACGGGCTGAAGGCCGTGCTGGACAAAGGCCGCGTCGAGCTACCCGACAGCGGCGTTGCGGCGCGCGGGATTTCCGCGACCGTCACCCGGACCGGCGACGCGACCGGGATCAACGCGGCCATCGCCGACCTGCGCGGCACCGGCGAGCCCGCGCTGTTTTCGCCCATGAAGGCCAATCTGGACGCGCGCATCGCCGGATCGAAAGCGGCCTTCTCCGCCGGCCTGACCGGCGCTGGCAAGCTGCTCAGCCTGACCGCCAAGGGAAGCCACGACCTCGACAGCGGCAAGGGCACTGCCAGCGTCGCGCTGAAACCCATCGACCTGTCGGGCGACGGCACGCTGAAAGCCCTGTCACCCAGGCTCGCGGCAGGGGTGAGCAAGACGGGCGGCACCGTCAGCGGCGAGGGCACCGTGCACTGGGGCGACGGCGCGGCGCCGGGCACGCTGACGCTTGCGCTGAAGGACGTGTCGGTGACCGGCGAGAGCCTCAATGTCTCGGCGCTGAACGGCGGCGTGCGGCTCGACAGCCTGTCGCCGATGCGCTCGGCGGCCGGGCAGCGCCTGTCCGGCAACCTGCAGCTACCGACGGTGAAAACGGTACCGTTCGACGTCACCTTCCGGCTGGAGCCGGGCAAGCTGGTGCTGGAGCGCGCCACCGCCAAGGTGTTCGACGGCCAGTTCGAGACCGAGAACGCCGAGATCGACGCCGCGACCGGCGACGGCCGCGTCGACCTGAAGGTCAGCGACATCGACATCGAGACGGCCTTCGCCGTGCTCGACCTGGAGCAACTGAAAGGCACCGGCCGGATCGGCGGATTGCTGCCGCTGCGGATCGAGGGCGGCAAGGTGTCGGTGGAAAAGGGCCACCTGGAATCCTCCGTCCCCGGCACGCTGCAGGTCGGCGTGACGGCACTGGCGGACAAGCTCCAGACCTATGGCGAGAACGTCGACATGGCGTTCCGGGCGCTGACCGACTTCCACTACGACCGCATGGTGATCGACGCCGACAAGCCGTTTTCCGGCGCCGGCAAGGCCATGTTCCGGCTGGAGGGCAACAACCCGAAGGTGATGGAAGGCCAGCCCTTCGTGTTCAACGTCAGCCTGGAAACCGATTTCGACCACCTGACGAAGCTGCTGCTCGAACTTTCCGGCGCGGCGAACACCGCGCTGGGCTGGGGCGCCCAGGAACTCACCAAGAAATGAGCTCACCAAGAAATGACCGCGTGATGTTGGCGAAGCGTACCGAAATACCCTATCTTCTTGTGACGGGTTCCAGCGGATGAGAACAAGCGTGATAGATCAAGCGTTTAGGCGGAGTGGCGGGTTGCTGGCGGTGATCGTGGCGGGTCTTTCCCTCGCCGCGTGCTCGCCGACGGTCAAGGTGCAGGCCCCGAAGGAGCCGATCACCATCAACCTCAACATCAAGCTGGACGCCGATGTGCGCGTCAAGCTGGAGCAGCAGGCGAAGGAAGACGTCGCCAGCAAGCCGATTTTCTAGGATGAACGCGATGAAAAAGACCCTGTCCTCCATTCTGACGGCTGCGGCGCTTTGCCTGACCGCGGCCGGCGGCATCGCCGCTCTCGACGCGGCTCCCGCCTATGCGCAGGCCAAGCCGCTCGACGCGCCGCGATCGAGCGGCATCGTCGGCGAGCGCTACGACGGCTATGCGATCGTGCGCGACGCCAAGGCACCCGCCGATATCCGCAAGCTGGTCGAGAACGCCAACGCCGAGCGCCGCAAGGTTTACACCGAGCAGGCGGCCGCCAAGGGCGCGCCGGCCGAAGAGGTCGGCAAGGTCTATGCCGGGCAGATCATGAGCGCGGCGCCGGCCGGCTGGTGGTTCCAGGGCGCCGACGGCGCCTGGGTCCAGAAGAAGTAGCGGATACGCCGAATGACGCAGGCGAAGGGGCCATCCTTTCGCTCATGCACAATAAACTGTACTGGCCTGCCAAGATTCCCGTTCCTGCACGGCGGATTCGGTCATTACTATTGCCGTAACGGGATATACGGCAGACCGGAGCGTTCCAGCCCATGGGTATCAAGGCGGCGATTCACCATCTGACGCGGTATCGCTACGAGCGTCCGGTTTCCCTGGGGCCGCAGATCATCCGCCTGCGCCCGGCGCCCCACTCGCGCACGCCGATCCTGAGCTATTCGCTCAAGGTCACGCCGGAGAAGCATTTCATCAACTGGCAGCAGGACGCCCACTCCAACTGGCTGGCGCGTTACGTGTTCCCCGAAAAGGTCACCGAGTTCGCCATCGAGGTCGACCTGCTGGCCGACCTGTCGGTGGTCAACCCGTTCGACTTCTTCGTCGAGGAATACGCCGAGCAGCTGCCGTTCACGCTGCCCGATGACCTGAAGGTCGACCTGGCCGCCTACCTCGAGCCCGAGTCGGCCGGGCCGGCGCTGGCGGCGTTTCTCAAGACGCTGCCCAGGCACAAGGTCAAGACCGTCGACTTCCTGGTCGAGCTGAACGCCCGGCTGCAGCGCGAGACCCGCTACCTGATCCGGCTGGAGCCGGGCGTGCAGACGCCCGAGGAAACGCTTTCGCTGAAGTCGGGCTCGTGCCGCGACACCAGCTGGCTGCTGGTGCAGATCATGCGCCATCTGGGCCTGGCGGCGCGCTTCGTCTCCGGCTACCTGATCCAGCTCAAGCACGACCTGAAGGCGCTGGACGGCCCGTCCGGCACCGAGGTGGACTTCACCGACCTGCACGCCTGGGCCGAGGTCTACCTGCCCGGCGCCGGCTGGATCGGCCTCGATCCCACATCCGGCCTGCTGACCGGCGAGGGGCACATCCCGCTGGCCGCCACGCCGCACTACCGGTCGGCGGCGCCCATCGCCGGCGGCGTCGAGCCGGCCGGGGTCCAGTTCGACTTCGAGATGACCGTGACCCGCATCGACGAGCGCCCGCGCATCACCCTGCCGTTCTCGGACGAGGCCTGGGAGCGGCTCAACGAGGTGGGCGAGATGGTCGACCGCGACCTGGAGACCCAGGACGTCCGCCTGACCATGGGCGGCGAGCCGACCTTCGTGTCGATCGACGACTATCAGTCCGAGGAATGGAACACGGCCGCCGTCGGCCCCACCAAGCGCGACCGGGCCGACGTGCTGATCCGCCGGCTGCGGGAGAAGTTCGCGCCCGGCGGCATGCTGCATTACGGCCAGGGCAAGTGGTATCCGGGCGAATCCCTGCCGCGCTGGACGTTCTCGCTGTTCTGGCGCCGCGACGGCAAGCCGGTGTGGCGCAACCCGGACCTGATCGCCCGCGAGACCCGCCGCACCCAGGCCACGAGCGAAGACGCGAGGCGCCTGGTCGAGGATTTCGCCGACCGGCTCGGCCTGTCACCCGACTATGTCACCGCCGCCTATGAGGATCCGGCCCATTGGCTGATGAAGGAAGCCGAGCTGCCGGAGAACGTGGACCCGTCCAACTCCAGGCTGGAGAACGCCGAGGACCGGGCGCGCATCGCCCGCGTGTTCGAACGCGGTCTGACCAAGCCGACCGGCTACGTGCTGCCGGTGCAGCGCTGGAACGCCCGCGCCGGCGGCGGCTGGATCAGCGAGCGCTGGGGCTTCCGGCGCGGCAAGTTGTTCCTGGCGCCGGGCGACAGCCCGATGGGCTACCGGCTGCCGCTGGGCTCGTTGCCTTATGTGTCGGCGGGCTCGTATCCGTACATCTATCCGGCCGACCCGTCGATCGAGCGGCCGCCGCTGCCCGATCCGGAGGTGATGCTGCAGGCCTACCAGCGCGCCGGTGTGCGCGAGCGCGTGCGGGAGCAGCAGACCGAGCAGTATGCCGGCGGCCCGTCGGTCAGGACCGCCATGACCATGGAGGTGCGCGACGGCGTGCTGTGCGTGTTCATGCCGCCGGTCGAGCAGCTCGAGGACTATCTGGAGCTGCTGACCGCGGTCGAGGCGTCGGCCGAGGAGCAGCAGATCGCCGTCCATATCGAGGGCTACCTGCCGCCCAACGATCCGCGCCTCAACGTCATCAAGGTGGCGCCCGACCCGGGCGTGATCGAGGTCAACATCCATCCGGGCGCGTCGTGGCAGGACTGCGTCGACACCACCAACATCGTCTACGAGGAAGCCCGCCAGAGCCGTCTCGGCACCGACAAGTTCATGATCGACGGCCGCCATACCGGCACCGGCGGCGGCAACCACGTGGTGATCGGCGGCGCGACGCCGGGCGACAGCCCGTTCCTGCGCCGCCCGGACCTGCTGAAGAGCCTGATCCTGTACTGGCAGCGTCACCCGGCGATGTCCTACCTGTTCTCGGGGTTGTTCATCGGCCCGACCAGCCAGGCGCCGCGCATCGACGAGGCGCGCCACGACAGCCTCTACGAGATGGAGATCGCCCTGGCGATGACGCCGGGGCCGCACGACGCCGAGACCATTCCGCCGTGGCTGGTGGACCGGCTGTACCGAAACCTGCTGATCGACGTGTCCGGCAACACCCACCGGTCGGAGATCTGCATCGATAAGCTGTATTCGCCGGATTCCTCGACCGGACGGCTCGGCCTGATCGAGTTCCGCTCGTTCGAGATGCCGCCGGACGCGCGCATGAGCCTGGCGCAGCAACTGCTGCTGCGGGCGCTGGTGTCGTGGTTCTGGCACCAGCCGCAGACCGGCAACCTGGTGCGCTGGGGCACCCAGCTTCACGACAAGTACCTGCTGCCCCACTTCCTGTGGGCCGATTTCCTCGACGTGCTGGGCGACCTGAACCAGGCCGGCTATCCCATGGACAGCACCTGGTACGAGGCCCAGCGCGAATTCCGCTTCCCGTATTTCGGCGCGGTCGACTATGGCGGGGTGCACATGGAACTGCGCCAGGCGCTGGAGCCGTGGCATGTGATGGGCGAGGAAGGCGCGGTCGGCGGCACGGTCCGCTATGTTGACGCCTCGGTCGAGCGGCTGGAGATGCGCGCCGAGGGATTCAATCCCAAGCGCCACGTGGTCGCCTGCAACGGCCGCCGCATGCCGATGACCTCCACCGGCCGCCACGGCGAGTATGTGGCGGGCGTGCGCTTCAAGGCGTGGCAGCCGGCATCGGGCCTGCATCCGACGATCCCGGTGCACGTGCCGCTGACCTTCGACCTCTACGATCTGTGGAACGGGCGGTCGCTGGGTGGCTGCGTCTATCACGCCGCGCACCCGGCCGGCCGCAACTATGAGACCTTCCCAGTCAACGCCTACGAGGCCGAGGCGCGCCGTCTCGCCCGCTTCCAGCCGCACGGCCACACGCCCGGCTGGTACTTCCCGGCGCCGGAGAACCGCACCGAGGAATTTCCGATGACGCTGGACCTGCGCCGCACGCCGGAATAGTGAAGAGGGGATGAGCGCCTTAGAACAGACCCTTACCGGAGACGCCCGCAAGCGGGCCAGGCTGCTGGACGGCTACGTCCCGCTGGCGGACGTCTATGACGAACTGATGGATTCGAACGGCATGATCCGGCCGCACTGGCAGGAGCTGGTCGATTCCTTTGCGGCCCTGGGCAACGCCGAGCTGAAACGCCGTTTCGCCACCGCCGACCGGCACCTGCGCGACGCGGGCGTGTTCCACCGGGTCTACGGGTCCGGCGAGGGCGAGCGCATCTGGCCGCTGAACCACGTGCCGCTGGTCATCGATCCGGTCGAATGGAAGGCGCTGGAGGCCGGCATCGCCCAGCGCGCCGAGCTGATGGAGGCTTTGGTCGCCGACGTCTACGGCCCGGCCCAGCTGGTGCGCGACGGCCACCTGCCCGCCGCCGTCGTCGCGGGCAGCGAGGATTTCCTGCGGCCCATGGTCGGCATCGACCCGAAGGGCGGCTACCATCTGCGGGTCTACGCCGTCGACCTGGGCCGCGGCCCCGACGGCAACTGGTGGGTGCTGTCGGACCGCACCCAGGCGCCGTCGGGCATGGGCTATGCGCTGGAGAACCGCATCGCCTTGTCGCGCTCGCTGCCCGACATCTACCGGGCGATGAACGTGCGCCGGGTCGCGGGCTTCTTCCAGACCCTGCGCGACACGCTCAACGAGCTGCACGAGCGCGAGAACGCCCGGGTCTGCCTGCTGACGCCGGGACCGCTGAACGAGACCTATTTCGAGCACGCCTATCTGTCGCGCTATCTGGGCTTCCTGCTGGTCGAGGGCGCCGACCTGGTGGTGCGCGACAGCCGGCTCGCGGTGCGCACGGTCGAGGGCGCCCAGCCCGCCGACGTGATCTGGCGCCGCGTCGACAGCGATTTCATCGACCCGCTGGAGCTCAATCCCGGCTCCCGGCTCGGCGTGCCCGGACTGGTCGAGGCGGTGCGCGAGGGCCATGCCACGGTGGTCAATTCCATCGGCGCCGGCATGCTGGAATCCCGCGCGCTGATGGGCTTCCTGCCCGCCCTGTGCCAGCACGTGCTGGGCGAGGAGCTGGCGTTGCCGAACATCGCCACCTGGTGGTGCGGCCAGGAGCGCGAGCGCGCCCACGTGCTGGAGAATTTCGACGACCTGGCCATCGCGCCGGCGTTCAACGCGTCCAGCCCGGGCATCTTCAGCGACGGCCCCGTCATCGCCGGCGACCTGGCGCGCGGCGACCGCAAGGCCGTGCTCGACGCGCTCAAGCGCCGCAGCGTCGACTTCGTCGGCCAGGAGGTTGTCAGGCTGTCGACCACGCCGGTGTGGACGGGCAAGGCGCTGGAGCCGCGCCCCTGCGTGGTCCGCGCCTATGCAGTGCGCACGCCCAACGGCTGGTCGGTGATGCCGGGCGCGTTCTCGCGCGTGTCGGAGCGGCTCGACGCCCGCGCCGTCACCATGCAGCAGGGCGGCCGCGCCGTCGACGTGTGGATCCCCGCCGAGGACGACGCGCCGCAGACCACGCTGCTGACCGAACCGGACGAGGTGCAGATCACCCGCCGCACCGGCACCCTGCCCAGCCGCGCCGCCGACAATCTGTTCTGGCT
>JBKJNE010000312.1:0-4314 GCA_046596015.1 Alphaproteobacteria bacterium | reverse complement strand
GCAAGGCCATCTTCCACCGCACCGACTGCGGTAAGCCCGAGGACTGCGAAGCGCTGGTCGCCCGCGCCGAAAAGGAATTCGGCCGCCTCGACCTGGCGTTCAACAACGCCGGCAAGTTCCACGACGTGCTGGCGCCCGTGCACGAGATGCCGATCGAGGAATTCTCCAACGGCATCGACCTGAACCTGAAGGGCGTATTCTACTGCATGAAGTACGAGCTGGCCGCCATGCTGCGCGCCGGCGGCGGCGCCGTGGTGAACAACGCCTCGATCTTCGGGATCAAGGGCATGCCGACGCTCAACTGGTACACCGCCGCCAAGCACGGCATCGTCGGCCTGACCCAGGCGGCGGCGCTGGAATATGCCGAGCGCAACATCCGTATCAACGCGGTCTGCCCGGGCATGACCAAGACGCCCGCGCTCGACATCTCGACCGGTGGCGATGATTCGCTCTTCGCCGGCGTGGTGCCGATGAAGCGCATCGCCCGGTCCGAGGAGATCGGCGAAGGCGTCGCGTGGCTGCTGTCGAGCCGCGCCAGCTACATGACCGGCGCCATGCTGAACCTGGACGGCGGCATGATCGCCGCCTGAACCCGACGAAGGGGAGCGCGAACATGCCGAAAAGCTACAAGTTCGTGGTCCTGGCCAATGCGAGCGACGGCCGGGACGCCGAGTTCAACGCCTGGCACAGCCAGGTCCATCTGCCGGAGGTGGTGCACGCCGCCGGCTTCACCCGCGGCGAGCGGATGAAGCTGGTGCCGGGCACCAGCGGCGACGGCCAGGCCTACCAGTACCTGATCGTCTTCGAAGGTGAGGGCGACCGCCCCACCGACGCGCTGCAGCGCCTGGGCGCGGCCGTCGCGGACCAGAAGATCGCCATGTCGGACAGCCTGGGCGCGCCGATCTGGTCGGCGTTGTTCGAGGAGATTCCGGGAGCGTCGTTTCCGGCCTGAACGCCCCGCCGCATCCGAAATTCGGATTGACAGGGGTTTTTTATTTTGTTCACCTGATGAACAATAAAGATGCCTGGGGAGGATGTCATGAACTTCCGTCGTGAGTTTCTGTCCGTAATCGGCGCCGGTTGCCTGGCGCTTTCGTTGACCATGCCGCCCGCCTTCGCCGCCGATCCGCAACCTGAGCCGGCCGCTTCCCCCATCCGCAAGGGAGGCGTGGAAGAGGTTCTAGTTACGGCTCGCAAGCAGGAAGAATCGCTGCAGAGGGTCCCGATCGTCGCGACGGTGTTCTCGCCGGAGCAGATCGACCGGTACGGCCTGGTCACACTGGAAAAACTGGCCACATCGACGCCAGAGCTTATCATCGGCCGGGCGTCGAATGGCGCCGGAGCCCAGTTGACAATGCGTGGTATCGGCTCGATGCCGACGTCGATCGGCATTGAACAATCGGTCGCCGTGGTCATGGACGGCGTTTACTACGGCCAGGGCCGCACAATCAACGAAGCCATGTTCGATGTGTCGCGGATCGAGGTGCTGAAAGGTCCCCAGTCGCTCTTCTTCGGCAAGAACGCTACCGCGGGCGTGATCTCGATAACGAGCGCAGACCCCGGAGACGAATTCGAAGCCATGGCCCGGATCGGCTTCGAGGCGAAGTCCCAGAACCTCGTCACCGAAGGCTTCGTATCCGGTCCGCTGTCCGACAAGGTCGGCGCGCGGTTGGCGGTGCGGGTGGGGGAGATGTTTGGCAGCTACTTCAACAACCGGGGCTTCGATGTGACCAATTTCACGTTCGATGCAGCGACGTTCAATCTGAATCCGCATCTGTCGCGGAGGCTCGACCGCGAGGCGCCCGGCACCAGCGAACAGTTCCTCAGGGGTACGATCAAATTCACTCCCACGGACAGGCTGACCGCGACGATCAAGGCCAGCTACATGAACACAGTGGATGAATCGAATGCGTGGAATTACGTGTTGTTTGCCTGTCCGACGGGGGTCGCGGCGTTCAATCCTGACGTGCCGTGCAAGAAGAACTTCGACGTATACCTGAACTATTTCCCCGAAGATGTGGCCGGAAACATCAAGTATGGCCGGGACGACGGGTCGCCCTTCAACCGGTATCAGTCCTATTCGGCAACGGCAGATATCGAATACGAATTTGACAGCCTGACGATAACGTCTATCTCGAACTATCAGAGAAACCGGAACAACTGGGGATGTTCCTGTCAGAACCTGTCGACACCCCTGTCCTTTATCGCCGCCACCGAGCTGTCTATTTGGGAAGCCTTCTCCAATGAGACCCGGGCACAGACCGAGTTCGATGGACCCTTCAATGTCATGGTCGGGATGCTGTATCAGGACACCAAGCGCGATCACAGGCAGGCCGCGAATTTTGGCGGCATCGAGGACTCGAGCCAACCACCTGAACGCCGTTACCTGGCTTATGACAAGCCTTCCGCGACCAAGGGCAAAACGATCTCGGGATTTGGTCAGGCGAAATGGTTTGTGCTGCCGAACCTCGAGTTGGCAGGCGGCGTTCGCTACACCCACGAGACGAAGAAGAGCTTCCTGAACCAAACCTATGTGAACGTCCTCCTTCAAGGTGTTTTCCCGGAAAACGCCCCGATCTTCGGCGATCAGGTCTTCAATGACTGGTCCCCGGAAGCGACGATCACCTATAGCGTGACCGACGATGTCACCGTCTACGGCGCTTACAAGACGGCTTACAAATCGGGTGGTTTCTCCAACAGCGCCCTGATCACGCCCTCCACCGTACCCGGCGACATCGCGTTCGGGCCGGAAAAGGCCGAAGGCTTCGAGTTCGGGCTGAAAACCTTGCTGTTCGACCGGCAGCTCCGTTTCAACGTGTCCGCCTACACCTACAACTACAAGAATTTGCAGGTGGATTTCTTCAACTCGATAACCTTCCAGTTCATTACGACCAACGCTGGCTCAGCCAGAACAAAGGGTGTTGAACTCGAAGCCGAATATGCGCCTGACGCCGTCGAGGGACTAACGATGCGCGGCAGCCTGAACTTCAACCGGGCCAGGTTCACGAACTACATCGCGCCATGCTACGACGGCCAGACGCCGGCCCAGGGGTGCACGCAGGTATTCCAGGGCGGCCCGGGGCAGGACCTCAGCGGCAGCCCGACAGCGGTCGCGCCCAAGGTTACTGCCGCGCTCGGCATAAACTACGAAGTGCCGCTCGGCGTCGACTGGACTCTCGGCATGTCGGCGGACGCACGGTACAGCGCGAAGTATCTGGGCTCGAGCTTCGGGGCTCCGCTTTCGCTCCAGCGGGCCTACGCCAATATCGATGCGTCCATCCGCCTGAGAAGCAGCGACGACCAGTGGGAATTCGCGGTCATCGGCCGCAACCTGACGAACCACTTCTACTTTGGCGGTGTTCAGGCCGTCCCCAGCACCGGCTCGGGAACCGGAACGCCGGGAGGCGTCCAGGCAGATCAACTCGCCTTGGCGTCGCTGCCGCGCACCGTGCAGTTCCAGGTGACCTGGCGCTATTAGGATCTGGCCTGGAGCCCGATACCGCCGATGCGCTGGGGAGGCCGATGACCAGGCTTTCGCAGCCAGACAGCGTCCGTTTCCCGTTATTGGGATCCGAAGGAGAAGCGATATGCCATTCGTGAAATCAATGCCGGATGACGCCAGTGCTGTGGATGTCTTCGCCGCGCACCCGGCGATCTACCGGCCATGGGTACAGACGATCAACGCCATCCTGCGCGGGCCTTCGAGCCTCAGCCACAAGGAACGCGAGATTATCGCGGTCTACACGTCCGGGCTGAATGAATGCCAATATTGTCGCGGTGGGCATGCATTCATCGCGGAGTCGCTTGGGGTTTCCCCGGAGACTATCGAGGATCTGCTGGGGGACATCGACGCCGCCCGGGTCGACGAGCGGCTGAGGCCCATCCTGCGCTATATTCGCAAGCTTACCCTCACTCCAAATCGCATGACCCAGGCCGACGCCGACGCGGTGTTCGACGCCGGCTGGGATGAAAAGGCTTTTCACGATGCGATCGCAGTCTGTTGCCTGTTCAGTTTCATGAACCGGCTTGTCGGCGGGTTCGGCATCCTTCCGGGTCCGCAATCTGACTCACCGGAAGCCGCGGAGGCTGCCCGGACGCTCGACTACAGTGCCATGATCGGGAACGCCCTGGCAGCCAGAGGCCATGGCTAGCGCTCGCCGTGCTGCCGCGCACCGTGCAGTTCCAGGTGACCTGGCGGTACTGAGCGACACGCCGGGTTTTGCCTGCAATACTGCTGGCCGGCCGGGCGCCATGGTCCGGCTGGCCAGCCGATTTCCGGGGAGGAACATGGACAAGATCGCCACGATCGCGGAT
>JBKJNE010000292.1:0-5880 GCA_046596015.1 Alphaproteobacteria bacterium | reverse complement strand
CAGATAGGCGTGGGCGTCGCGGATCTCGGCCCGCTCGAAGAACCGGGGCCCGCCCACCACGGTGTAGGGAATGGAGAGCAGCACGAAGCGCTCCTCGAAGGCGCGCATCTGGAAGGAGGCGCGAACCAGGATGGCCATGTCGCGGTACTTGCGCGGTTCCTTCTCCGTGCCGCCCTTTTTCGCCCGCTCGATCTCGTCGGCGATCAGCCGGCTCTCGGCCTCGCCGTCCCAGACCCCGCGCACGATGACCTTCTCGCCGCCGCTCTGCTGGGTCCACAGGGTCTTGCCCAGGCGGCCCTTGTTGGCGCTGATCAGGCCGCTGGCGGCGGCCAGAATGTGGCTGGTGGAGCGGTAGTTGCGCTCCAGGCGCACCACTGTGGCGCCTGGGAAGTCGCGCTCGAAGCGCAGGATATTGTCCACCTCGGCGCCGCGCCAGCCGTAGATCGACTGGTCGTCGTCGCCGACGCAGCAGATGTTGCGATGCTCGGCCGCCAGCAGCCGCAGCCACAGATACTGGGCCACGTTGGTATCCTGGTACTCGTCGACCAGCAAATACTTGAAGCGGCGGTGGTACTCGGCCAGCACCTCGGGGTGCTGGGTGAAGATAGTCAAATTGTGCAGCAGCAGGTCGCCGAAATCGCAGGCGTTCAGTGTCTTTAGCCGCTCCTGGTACTGCCGGTATAGCAGGCCGCCCTTGCCGTCGAACGAATAGATGTCCTCGTTGGGGATCTTGTCCGGCACCAGGCCGCGGTTCTTCCAGCCGTCGACCAGGCTGGCGAAGACGCGGGCGGGCCAGCGCTTGTCGTCGATGTTCTCGGCCTGGAGGAGCTGCTTGATCAGCCGGATCTGGTCGTCGGTGTCGAGGATGGTGAAGTTGGAGCGCAGCCCCACCAGCTCGGCATGCCGGCGCAGGATGCGCGCGGCGACCGCATGGAACGTGCCCAGCCAGGGCATGCCCTCGACCGCCTGGCCGATCAGCTCGGCCACCCGGTGCTGCATCTCGCGCGCCGCCTTGTTGGTGAAGGTCACCGCCAGCACCTGGCTTGGCCACGCCTTGCCGGTGTTGATGATGTGGGCGAGGCGCGTGGTGAGCGCCCTGGTCTTGCCGGTGCCCGCGCCCGCCAGCAGCAGCACCGGGCCGTCGAGCGTGGTCACCGCCAGCCGCTGCGGCTCGTTGAGGCCGCGCAGATAGGGCGGTTCCGCGCCGAATCCGGGGCGGTTCGCGGCTCCCGGGTCGGCCGGGAAATCGTTGAGATCGAAGGGGTCTGACATGATCTCAGGGTTTATAGCACGGCACTTGCGCCGGTCAGCAGTTTTCGGGCGGCCGCGGAACCCTACATATAAGACGTCGATGCCGCGATTCAGGGGATAGGCAAGGTGCGTCCGGATGTGCTGAAGAAGGTGCTCATCGCCATCGCCGTGGTGTGGGGCGTGGCCGCCATCGGCCTGATGGTCGTGCCGCGCCTGCCGGCCGCCATCGACTACAAGGCGGTGCTGATCGACCAGATCGAGGCGCGCACCGGCAGGCAGGCGGATATCGACGGCGAGGTGACGATGCGCATGTTCCCGTCGCCGCAGATCACGGCCGAGAATGTGCGCGTCGCCAACATCGAAGGCGCGCCGTCACTCGACGTGATTCGGGCGCGCCGCGCGGTGTTCAAGGTCGAGCGCGGCTCGCTGCTGTCGCGCAAGCTGCGCGTGACCGGCATCGAGCTCAGCCAGCCGAAAATCTACCTGGACGTGCTGGCGGACGGCCGCAAGAGCTGGGACTTCCGGCCCGTCAAGAAGCCCGGCAATGACCGCAAGGTCGCGTTCGACGGCTTCAAGGCCAAGGATGCCACGATCGTTTACCGCAGGGGCGAGGCCGAACTGATGCTCACTGGCGACCTGTCCTATGACGGCGCCGGCGTGCGGCCGGTGCTCGACGCCAGCCTGAAGGCGGGCAAGGTCGACCTCGATCCGTTCCTCGGTCCGCGCGACAGCGGCCCGGACCGGGCGCGGGACGGCGGCAAGCGCTGGTCCGAGGCGCCCATCGACATCAGCGCCCTGCGCGGCGCCGATGGCCGGATCGTCCTCCAGGCCGACGAGGTCCGCTACCGCCGGTATTTGTTCGGCAAGCCGTCGCTAACCGCGACGCTGGCCAACGGCCGGCTGCGGATCGAGCAGGCGAGCGCCGGGCTGTTCGGCGGCGCGGCCACGGTGACGGGGATGGTGGACGCGCGGGACGTACCGGCGCTGAAGCTCGAGGTCACGCTGGCCAAGGCATCCGTCGACAAGGCGCTGAGCGACTGGGCCGACACGCCCTTCGCCAGCGGCGAATTCGGGCTGACAGCCAGCGTGTCCGCCACGGGCAACAGCCAGTACGCGATGGTCCGCGGCCTGTCGGGGACCGTGCTGATCGAGGCGAAAGACGGTGTCGTGCGCGGTTTCGACGCGGCGCGGCTCAACGACGAACTGTCCCACCTGACGCGCTACAGCGACTTCATCGACCTGGCCGATACCGCGCTCGGCGGCGGCCAGACACCGTATTCGAAGATCGGCGGCGGCTTGACGATCAAGGACGGCGTCGCCCGTTTCCAGGGCGTCAACGCCAGTCTGGATGCGTCCAGGGCCACGGTGACCGGCAGCATCGACCTGCCGCGCTGGACCGTGGACATGGACCTCGCGCTGAAGCTGGCGGGCGCGCAGCATGCATCGACGCCGGCGGTGGGCGTGAGCCTGAACGGACCCCTCGACTCGCCGGACAAGAAGAACCGGCTCGGCGACATGGGCCGGTTCGTCGGCAAGCGGTTCGTCGACACGGTGATCCGCGACGTGCTGGGGGACGAGGAGCCGCGCCGGGACGACGTCTCGCCCGGCGAGCGGCGCGAGAAGACCAAGCGCGTGGTCAACCGGCTGGTCGAGAAGCTGGAGAAGCGGCGGGGCCGCGACCGGCGCGAGCCGGAGCAGGCCTACCGGGCGCAACGGCGCGCGCTGCCGCCCGGCGACCGGCTGGAAGGCGAACCGCGCGACCGGACTTATCCTCGCGACCAGACTTATCCCCGCGACCAGGACTATCCAGGCGACGAGCCGGCCTACGGCGTTGAACCGCAAGACCAGGGCTATCCCGATGATCGCGGCTATTCCGATGGTGGATATTCGGAAGAAGGATCGGGCCAGGGCTACGAGGAGTATCCGCCTGATCAGGACTATTCCGCTGGGCGCGGCTCTCCTCCCGGTCAGGGCTACCCGCCAGATCCCTATGACGAGCCGCGCTATCGCGACGGGCGATACTGATTGACCAAGGTTCCGAGGTACCAGTCGAAAGGACGGTCAGGCCGCCCTGCGCACTTCGGCGCGAAGCCGCTCGACCAGCCAGGTCCGGATGGCGCTCGACAGGTTGGCGGCGCGGCCTTCGTCGATCGATGTGACGAGGCCGCCGATGCTCTTGCCCTCGTCTTCAGCCGCTTCCGTCAGCAGTGTCCAGAACACGGGCTCCAGCGACACGCTGGTGCGATGCCCCGCGATGGTGATGGAACGTTTGACTGGTCCGCTCAAAACTCGTCCTCCGATGGTCCAAGCATTCGCTCAGCCCGCACGATGCGGTCGAACGTCGGTTCATCCACATAACGCATTTCGAGGGCCGCTTGTTTCAGCGTCAGACCATTCTTGTGAGCGTATTTGGCGATTTCCGTGGCTTTGTCGTAGCCGATTTCGGGCGTCAGCGCGGTCACGAGCATCAGCGACTTGTCCACCAGCTCGGCGATCCGCGTCCGGTTCGGCTCGATTCCATCCAGGCAGCGGAGGCGGAAGCTGTCGCAGGAATCCGCCAGCAGGGCAATCGACTGCAGCACGTTATAGGCGATCACCGGCTTGAACGCGTTGAGCTCGAAATGCCCCTGCGCGTCGGCCATGGTGACGGTCGTGTGGTTGCCGATCACCTGGACGCAGACCATGGTCAGCGCCTCGACCTGCGTCGGGTTCACCTTCCCGGGCATGATCGACGAGCCCGGCTCGTTCTCCGGCAGCGACAATTCCCCGAGGCCGGCGCGCGGGCCGGAGCCGAGCAGCCTGATGTCGTTGCCGATCTTTGTCAGCGCCGCGGCCAGCGCCGACAGCATGCCCGACAGGCCGACGAACACGTCATGGGCGGCGATGCCGGCGAACTTGTTGGGCGACACCCGGAACGGCAGTCCCGACAGCGCCGCGATCTCGGCGACGATCGCCTCGTCGAAGCCGGGCGGCGCGTTGAGGCCGGTGCCGACGGCGGTGCCGCCCTGTGCCAGCTCGTGAAGCTCGGGCAGGCAGCCCTTGATCCGTACCAGCGCCGTGCCGACCTGATGGGTGTAGCCGGAGAATTCCTGGCCCAGGGTCAGCGGCGTGGCGTCCTGGGTGTGGGTGCGGCCGATCTTGATGATGCCCGCCCACGACCGGCTCCTGGCGTCGAACGCCGCTTCCAGCCGCTCCAGCGCCGGGATCAGCCGGTCGGCGAGCGCCCGGCAGGCGGCCACGTGCATCGCCGTGGGGAAGGTGTCGTTGGACGACTGGGACATGTTGACGTGGTCGTTCGGATGGACGAGGCGCTTCATGCCGCGCTCGCCGCCGAGCATCTCGCTGGCCCGGTTGGCGATCACCTCGTTGGCGTTCATGTTGGACTGGGTGCCCGAGCCGGTCTGCCACACCACCAGCGGAAAGTGATCGTCGAGCGCGCCTGACGCGACCTCGGCGGCCGCGGCGGCGATGGCCTCCGCCAGCTCCGGGTCGAGGCCGTGGCTTCTGTTGACGATGGCGGCGGCCTGCTTGATCAGGCCGAGCGCGTGGACGATGCCTGACGGCATGCGCTCGCCACCGATTGGAAAATTCTCCACCGACCGCTGGGTCTGCGCGCCCCAATAGCAGTCAGCCGGCACGGCGATGTCGCCGAAGCTGTCCTTTTCGATGCGTGTGCCGCTCACCGTCTCTCCTTCCGCATGGGCCGAAGAGGCGACCTGCGTCAGATGTCCGCGAAGAAGTCGTTGCCCTTGTCGTCAACGACGATGAACGCGGGGAAGTTCTCCACATCGATCTTCCACACAGCCTCCATGCCGAAGTCCTCGAAGTCCAGCACTTCGACCTTGCGGATGTTGTTCTGCGCCAGGATCGCCGCCGGACCACCGATGGAGCCCAGATAGAAGCCGCCATTCTGGGCGCAGCTCGAAGTGACCTGCTTGCTGCGGTTGCCCTTGGCCAGCATGACCATGGAGCCGCCCAGCGGCTGGAACGTCGGCACATAGCTGTCCATGCGGCCGGCCGTGGTCGGCCCGAACGAGCCGCTGGCATAGCCGTCCGGCTTCTTCGCCGGGCCGGCGTAGTAGACGATGTGGTCCTTCATGTATTGCGGCATGGGCTCGCCCGCCTCGATCTGCTTCAGGATCGCGGCATGGGCGAGGTCGCGGGCGACCACGATGGAGCCGGTCAGCGACAGGCGCGTCTTGATCGGAAACCTGTTGAGGGTGCGCAGGATCTCTTCCATGGG
Source organism: Alphaproteobacteria bacterium (assembly GCA_046596015.1). Taxonomy (GTDB): domain Bacteria; phylum Pseudomonadota; class Alphaproteobacteria; order SMXS01; family SMXS01; genus RI-34. The sequence continues at coordinate 386 of JBKJNE010000292.1, read as the reverse complement.
CTGGTTCAGGTCGATCTGCACCACGTCGCTGTGCAGGTCGGTGTCGCCGGGCTCGGGCAGGTAGTGGGCCGGCTCGGTCTCGAGCTGCTCCAGATAGATGCCACCGTCGGTGATCTTGCCCTTGGCCTGTCGGTCGGCCGAGCACGACACGCCGATGCCGATCGGCACGGACGCGCCGTGGCGCGGCAGGCGGATCACCCGCACGTCGTGGCAGAAATACTTGCCGCCGAACTGGGCGCCGATGCCGGTCTTGGCGGTCAGCGCGTGGATCTTGGCCTCCATCTCGATGTCGCGGAACGCGTGGCCGGACGGGCCGCCCTCGGTCGGCAGACTATCCAGGTCGCGGGCCGAGGCCAGCTTCACCGTCTTCAGCGTCATCTCGGCCG